>NZ_CZPZ01000009.1 GCF_001458775.1 Candidatus Nitrospira nitrificans | reverse complement strand
TTATAACCAGGTGACCCGTTCAGCCGGCCGGATGTAGATCGGCTCTTCGACCTGAATCCGGGCCACTTCCTTGCCCGACTTATTGAAGCCCAAGACGGTGTCGTTGTACATTTCGAACCGCTTCCCGTGGATCTGCGTTTCAAAGACTTTGGGCCCCGGGATGACATCGTAGCGGAACACAATCTGCTGACTGGCCCGCCAGAGCTGCAGCACGGCCAACAGTTCGCGACTGGGGACCAAGTATTTCTCAATGGCATTGTCCACGCCGGGCCCGAACATCTGCCGGGCATAGCCCCGCGGGGAATGCCGGGGGGGGATGTAGAAGCCATTGGGCTCGGTGCCCCATTGCGGGTACAGCGGCAAGGCGACTTGCTCTACCCGAATGGCGTAGTACAGCGGATGCCACCGATCTTCCGCCCACAAGCCGTCCTCGCCGATCCGCATCAAGCTCTGCATGCGAATCTTGCCGACACAGGCGGCCATACAGCGCGTCTCCATCGGCTCGCCGCCGGTCAGCGGATCCTTGCCCTCGATCCGGGGATAACAGGCGATACACTTCTCGCTCACCCGCGTCGTCCCGCGATACATCGGCTTCTTGTAGGGACACTGCTCGACGCACTTCTTGTAGCCCCGGCACCGGTTCTGATCGATGAGGACGATGCCGTCCTCCGGCCGCTTGTAAATGGCCTTGCGGGGGCAGGCCGCCAAGCACCCCGGATAGGTGCAGTGATTGCAAATCCGCTGGAGATAGAAGAAGAAGGTCTCGTGCTCCGGCAAGCTGCTCCCGGTCATTTTCCACGGCTCATCCCGCGAGAAGCCGGTCTTGTCGATGCCTTCGACCAACGCTCGCATCGAGGTGGCCGTGTCTTCGTAGATGTTGACGAACCGCCACTCCTGGTCCGTCGGAATGTAGCCGATGGCGGCCTGGCCCACTTTGGCCCCGGCATCAAAAATGGTCATCCCTTCAAAGACGCCGTAGGGCGCATGGTGTTTCCGCCCCACCCGAACGTTCCAGACTTGCCCCCCCGGATTCACCTGCTCGATCAACTGCGTGATCTTGACGTCGTAGAACTGGGGATACCCGCCATAGGGCTTGGTTTCCACGTTGTTCCACCACATGTATTCCTGCCCTTTGGAAAAGAGCCAGGTCGACTTATCCGCCATGCTGCAGGTCTGACAGGCTAAACAGCGATTGATGTTGAAGACAAAGGCAAACTGCCACTTCGGATGCCGTTCCTCGTAGGGATACAACATCTTGCGGCCCAGCTGCCAATTATAGACTTCCGGCATCGTGTGCTCCTTTCAGTCGCAACCGTTATTCGTTACGCGTGAATCGTGAACCGTTGGAGACCCACTCCTGCGCTTCACGGTTCACGCCTCACGGTTCACGTCTTCCTCAGACTTTAATCTTGATATGTTCGCCCTTGAGCCACTTGATCATGAACTCGTTTTCTTGCCCCGGCGTGAACCCCGTCCGGACCGGTTCCCACGGCCCACGGGCCCCGATGCCGCCGTCTTCCGCCTTGGTGATCCGGATGAGACATTCCTTCGGCACCGTATTGACCGCGTGGTGATCGATTTCAAACCCCCACTTAAACTTCAGCCCGTTTGCAGATTTACCGGGGAGCGAGTCGGTTTGATGCATCGGCATCAGCCAGCTGCGCGTAAAGGACTGCTGCGCGCCATACCGGAAGTTCGACTGATACCCGGTGTCGATCGCGATCGCGCGCCCATCCGGCCGGGTTTCATGGCCCTTGACGGACTTCGCGGTCGACACATAGGGCGCATGCTTGGCCATCGTGACGTGGTACGGATAGGCCGGATTGTACTTCGCGCGAATCATCAACCGCGCGACCTTGTAGTAGGGATCGCTGGGTTTCCACCCGCGGTAAGGCCGGTCCACCGGATTCCCGTCGATGTAGACATAGTCCCCGTCGTTGATCCCACGATCTTTGGCCGCTTGAGGATTGATATGCACCTGATGTTCGCCGACCCCCGGCGTTCGCTTGTCCATCCGGTACGGATCGCCGAAGTTGGACTCGTAAATCTGCACCCAGTCGTTCACCGACCACTGACTGTGCACGCGATGGCGCGTTTTCGGGGTCACGCAGTAGAACTGGTACCCCTTCTCCCACAAGGGATTGCTGTGGCGTTTGATTTCCTGCCACGCAAGCTTGATGTTCCTAATCATTTTGTCGTCGTGATGTTGGGCCGCAATCGGAATGCCATAGTCGTCCGGCCGAACGTAGGGGTTCGTCGTGAAGATCGCGTTCGGCAAGTAGGGCGTCGCCTCCGGACCTTCCCGATGGGAGATAAAGTTTTCGCCGTACTCGATGGCTTCCGGTTCGATACGATAGCTCTCGATGCGCCCTGATCTGGTCCACATCGGCTTCGACTCGTTGGTCTCCTCCCAGAGTGGATGTCGCGGATAGGTCCTGACCATCACCATCCAGCCCTTTTCCGACTTCAAGAGCACATCGGCACTGTAGCCGTAAAACGTGCTGGATGCGTCAAGGAGGCGTTGTGCATACACGTCCACGCGATTCTCATAGACAAAGTGGAAGACGTCTCTCATTCGTTTCTCGCCCGTGATCTCGGCGAGTTTTGCCGCCACCCCCGCAAACGTATCTGCATCGTTCCGCGTGTCGTACAGCGGCCTGATCCCACCCTTCCAAATCTGCACCCACGGATTCGACACGGTGGCCGTCATTTCCGGATAGGTGAATTCCATCCAGGAGTTCACGGCAAAGGCGATGTCGGCGTGGTTGACGTCGGACGTCATTTCGATGTCCTGGGTGATGAGACATTCGATGTTGGGGTCGACGTTCCGCACCATATCGTAATGGTGCTTGGCGTTGTTCAACAGGTTGACGTTGACGACCCAACGGAACTTGCTCGGCGTCGGCTATGTCGGCCTGGCCGGTGAAGACCTTGCGTCCATACTTCGGCGTATTGACAATCAACGCGGTATCCCCGTGATTCCAGTACGCAGGCTCTTCGCCGTAATAGTAGTTCCTGTACTTGATTTCTTTCCCATGGGCATTGGCGTCCAAATTGATGTGCCAGGGATCTTCCGATAAGTGTACGCCGCCACCGACGCCAGACCAGGGCGTCGCATTCCAAATTCCCACCTTGTAATTGCCGGACCAGGTATGGCAACCGGAGCCGAACTTGCCGATATTGCCGGTCAAGGTCAGGACAAGGGCAGCCGCCCGCCCGTTCGCCGTCATATGGAAATAGTGACAGACTCCTTCGCCGTTGTGGATCGCGGCTGGTTTAATGGTGCCCGAGTCGCGCGCCCAGCGGACCAGGAGATCCTTGGGAGAGCGGGTGATCTGATGCGTGGTATCGAGATCGTAGTCTTGGAGGTGGATCAGGTACAGCTGGTAGATGGGCAGCGCGTCGATTTCGCGTCCGTTCAGCAGCTTGACTCGATAGGTACCCGTCAAGGCCGGCTCAATCCCGCTCTTATCGAAATGCCAGCCGACCTGCTCACGATGAAGCGGGACGGCCTGCTTCTTGGCCATGTCCCACACCATGAAACCGCCTAGCCGTTCGATGTATTCCGGCTTCAACGCTTGGATCCGGCCGGAATAACTGTGTGAGAAATCAGGGAATTTATAATCCTGGATCACATCCCGTGGGTCCAGATACTGGAGAGTATCCGTGCGGACCAACAGGGGCATATCCGTGAACTGCTTGAGATAGTCGATGTCCTGCATGTTCTCATCGAGAATGATTTTGCAGGCCCCGAGGAACAACGCCCCGTCCGATTGCGGGCGAAGGGGAATCCAGTAGTCGGCTCGCTGGGCCGTCGGATTGTACTCCGGAGTGATCACCGCGATGCGCGCGCCGCGCTCGATCGATTCGAGCTTCCAGTGCGCTTCCGGCATCTTGTTCTCGACGAAATTCTTGCCCCAGCTCGTGTTGAACTTCGTGAAGCGCATATCGCTCAAGTCAACGTCGCAGTTTTGCGTGCCGTTCCAAAACGGCTGTGAGGGATCTTGGTCCCCATGCCAGGTGTAATTGTTCCAATACCGACCGCCTTGCGCTTGGTCCGGCCCGACCTTGCGTATCCATGTATCCAGCAACGGCAGGACGCTGTTGTTGAAACGGGTGTTGGAGTGTTTGCCGATGAACCCGAGAATGGGCATGCCTGCCCGGTGCTTGAAGCAGCGCACTCCAGCGCCCTTCATCATTTCAATCATCTCCGGCGCATAACCCTGCTCGCGAAGGCGTCGCGCGCCGGCCTCGCCACTATACCGCGTGGCAATCACAATCATGGCCTTGGCGGCATAGGTAAAGGCCGTATCCCAGGAAACGCGAAGCATATCGTCTAAAAAACGACTGTCAAACTTATATTTGCGCTTGGCTTCGGGGGTTAACTCCGGGGATCCGTCGTCGGCCCATTGTTTCCACCCCTTCCGCATCAAGGGGCCCTTTAAGCGATACGGTCCATAGACGCGACGATGGAAGGTGAATCCTTTCAGACACATACGCGGGTTGTGAGCGAACGTGCCCCGGTTTCCATACAGATCTTCATAGGTCTGGTGGTCGTAGTTTTGCTCCACGCGCATGACCACTCCGTTGCGAACGAAGGCGCGCACACGGCAGGCATGGGTGTCATTGGGTGAGCAGACCCATGTAAAGGATGAATCGTAGCGATATTGATCATGGTATACCCGCTCCCACGATCGGTCCGGATAGTCCCCCAGCGGGTTGCCGACCTCAATGACCGGCTGGAGCGCCGTCAATGCCAGGACTTTGTCCGCCACGGCTGCGGCAGCGACAGTGCCGGCAGAGACCTTCAAAAACTGTCGACGTGACAAGAACATTGTGGATACCTCCTCAACGTTTATGAACTTGAATGAGCCCGGTTTCCCTGTTTAATTTCATATGCGCAGGATAGTGGACCAGCAATCATTTGTTTTCGATTAGCCTAAGATCCGAATGGCACAGGATGAAATCCCTATGCTCAACATCAACCTGCTGAATAAAACCGTAAACCATCTACAGCACCTATCATTTCATTGGCTCGTCATTAGCTCGCAGTTAAAACCCTCCGCAATATTCGAGCCATACTTGGTCGATATAAAAAAGTTCGCTTTAATTTTTTGTAAGTATATGAAAAGAGATTTATTCTGATGTATTACGCTCGTGAATCGCGTACATAGCTCACGTAGGGGTTATGAGTAGACAGGGTAACGGTTTTCATATGATTTGTGATCTGCGAGCTTTATTATCCATGGATTAATGTTTCATTAAATCCAATAGTTGCATCATTGTAAGTTTCTCAAATTCGTTATCATTACTAAAATGTAACGTCACGATTTTTTGTAACTCATATTTCTGCGAATCGACTCCACTCCTTACTTGACAGTATTCTGAGAGGTCAGTACACTCCGCACCTTAAACTTCGCGAGCGGGAATAGCTCAGTGGTAGAGCATCGCCTTGCCAAGGCGAGGGTCGAGGGTTCAAATCCCTTTTCCCGCTCCATCGCGATTATCTTTCCTTTCAACTGGTTCATCCTAATCCTGTGGTCCAACACTCTCGCTGTGCACGAAGGAGGATGGCTTCCTGATCGTGTTAGGACTTATCGAGTGCCGTCAGGTCTCGAAGATGGTCTTCGGCAAGTGATAATTCTTCTCTGGTTGGTGAAATTTGACCGAATCGTGCTCGACAATAGAGCTCTGTAATCGATGCGACCGCTGAACCGGCATCGCTCCACCGCTCCTGAGTGAAGCGAACAAACTCAAGGGGCGGCGTCGCAGTGAGTTTAGTAATCCCCTTCCTAGCGAGAAGCCTGATCATTCTTCCGTAGAGCCGCATGATGACTTGTTCGTCGCGAGTCGTTTTTTGACTGACAGTCCCCTTGACCCAGGGCCGTCTGATCCCAAGCCAGAGAAGAAGGGCCAGGCCGAACAGCACAGGCCCAAGCACCTTAACCAAAGCCTGTATCGCTCCTTTGGATGCGTAGTCCGTCATTTCTTCAAACAGGGCCATGAACGGGCTAAAGAATGCGCTCACGGATTCGAGCGCCTTGTTGCGGGCCGATGTGCTTCCTGCTTTCAATTCCCGCACAACGGCAAGCTGATCCGTCGCACTGTACTGCACGAAAAATCGGCTCCATTGAAGCCTGATGGTATCCAGCATTCGTCCCAGCGCGTGCCATGTGGGGGATTTGCTGCCGACGCTTTCGATCGAAGGAGGAGTTGGATCCATCGTGATCCATCCTGAATGCGGCAGGTGCACCTCCACCCAGGCATGAGCGTCTTGCTGTCTGACCACATAGTAGTTGCCGTATTCATTCCATTCGGTGGCGAGAAACCCCGTCACGAGACGCGCCGGGATTCCGATCGTCCGAAGCATGATCACCATGGCTGTGGCGTAGTGTTCGCAATACCCGGTCTTGCGGGTAAAGAGAAACTCTTCAAGCGGCTGAGCCTGCTCTGTCAGAGGCGCATCAAGGCTGTAACGAAAGTTGTGCGTCAGGAATGATTGAATGGCGTTGGCTTTGTCATAAATCGTGCGTTGTGCGCGAGTGAGTTCTTCGGCCAGGACGGCAATCCGCTCGGACTGGGGAGGGACCTGCAGAAAATGTCGGAGAAACGATTCAGAGTAGAGACTGGGCTCCGAGCTGAGATCCGCCGGCAGGACCGGGGTGGATTGAGAAAGCACGGAATACTCGATCCGCGACGAACTGGGGAACGGGAGATAGACTGAACCAGTCAGGTCGGACTGGACGCTTGGAAACTTTCCACTGACTCTCTCGATAAACGGAGCAGCAAAGAGAACCGGGGTGTCAAGCGGCTCCAACAGAATGTTCTGTCGGATGGTTTCGCCGAGGCGAGGTGACGAGAGAGACCGACTCGTGCGAAGGACAAACGTCCCGGCCGCATCTTCACCGACACTCCGCCTATAATTCAGCCGATTTGTCCAAGCCTTGCCGTCGTATTGATCGAAGGCAACGCCTCGCAGGTAAAATCGGCCTGCTTCATGCGGAGGGCCATCGGACAGCTCAACCCGCATGACGACGCTGGGATCTCGCTTGATCGGTCCGATCTCTCCCAAGTTGACCGTTTCGGAGAACCCGGACGTGCGAATGTTCTCTCCGAACCCCTTTTGGTAGAACCCGGCGCCGACTCGGGGGATCGTAAAGAAAATCACCAACGTCAGCCCAAAGGTCGTGAGTGCAAGCCCGTTGGCAAGCCAAAAGAGTTGCGGCGTGACCTGGCTGACCGCTACCGGGAGTTGTGGTTGGACGGCGACCGACGTCGCGAGAATCCGGGCTTCCTCCGGATGTTTGGTCAGCTGAAACAGCAGCAGTGTCCACACGCCAGCCAACAGATAGAGCAAGAAAATCGGGAGATACCACAGTTCCGTCGTGAGGGACCCGGAAGCCAGAATCGCAACGAGACTGACGGCGTAGAGATGCAGATAGTCGCGACGAAGCCTGAGATTGAACAGCTTGATGATCATGAGGATCATGAGGAAGTGAATTCCGGCCGGAAGGAGTTCGCCCGAGATCCATAACATATCGACCCAGAATCCAAGAAAGCCGACGATCACCAGAAGATTCCATCCGGTGGTTGACATGAGCGTGTACCTGGCAAGTCGCTTCGCAGACTTGCCTCCCGCGTTCCGTAAGAGAGCGACGATCAACGCAGCCCCGGTCAACGCAGCCAGCCATTCCGGCAGACCCGCTCCAAGCGTCAATCCGATGAAGGAGGTAGATGCCAGCCAAATCGACGCGAACCGAAGGGCCTGTTCAAACGGCATGGGATACTCCGGCGAGGAGGTGTCCGTTGAGCAGAATGGTGGGCTGGTCGGGCTCGATATCTCCCGGACCCCGCCATGCCTGCACGACAATCATCGCCCCCTCGTCGACTTCCAAAGGGTCTCCGGACAATTCTGTCGGGACGACAGACCCTGCAAGGGGCGAGCAGCGCTCACAAAGAGCGAGCATTCGAAGAAGTTCCAAGAGGTGATGGTCTCCTTGACCGAATGATGAGCGAGACGACCCCACAAGCAACTGGAGCATGTACCCCCGTTCTGCCAAGTGCTGGATGATGAAAGCCGTGACGGAGACCGCCTGTTCAAACAAGGCATCGTGACTCGCCGGCGCGACGGTCGGCAGATAAATGGCGGCTCGGCGTTGGTCTTCGGCCTCGGTTTCTCGGACTGTCAATTGGGATGTCCGCGCCGTCGTTGGCCAATGAATGCTTCGAGAGTCATCCCCGGCGTGATACAGACGCAGATTGTATAAATCATTGCCGGGCCCCCGCTGCGGAACGCTTTGTTCCGCTCCAATGGTGAGAAGCCCCTGGAACAGCCTTTCGTCGATCGGCTTGAGCTCCGGGCAGACGAGGACCGTTTCGTCCATCGGGTAAAATGTGTGCTTCATGAAGAGCCCGAACGGAAATTCCGTCCCGACACAGACACCGTCCAGTTGCAGCCGACCACGCCGCGTGGCGACGAGAGGATACGACACCAGCTGGCTGGCGCCTGGAGGGAGTTGGCGAATCTCCAGACCTCGATCCAGCTTCCGGCCGTCACTGACATCGAACAGCTTCAATGAAAAGCTGGGGAGCTGTGACTTCCGGTTCTTCACGACCAGCGTGACGGTGGTTGGTTCATTCACGATGAGATGATCGGGAAGGTGACGACGGAATTCCAACCGCCGCAAGCAGTATTCCGCCGCAATGCCTGAGATCAACACCAGGCTCAGCATCATCGCGAGCAACAGATAGAAGAGATTGTTGCCGGTATTGATGGCGGCGATACCGATCGCCATGGTAAAGAGCAGGAATTGAACGCCCACTGATGTCACGCTCGTCGACCGGTGGCGAAACATTCGGTGAAGGAAGGAGGGAGATTGACGCAGCATGTACCACCAACTCCGCGCCGGGACACAGATGAAGGGATGATCTAGACGGGAACAGGAATCGAGTCGACCAAATCCTGAATGATCTGCTCAGCTTGCTCAAAACTTCGCTGACGCAACCCCTGCGCGCGGGCCACCATAATGCGGTGAGACAACACGATGGGGGCCAGTTCCTTAATATCATCCGGCAGACAATAGGTCCGACCGCGGACGAGCGACAAAGCCTTGGCGGCCCGACTCAACGCCAACGCTCCTCGGGTACTGACCCCCAATGACAAGAGCTCCGACTGCCTGGTGCGTTGGACAATGGCCAAAAGATAGTCCGTAATGCTTTCCTCCATGAGAACGCGATCGACCTGTTCTTGGAGCAGAAGGACATCATGAGTCGCCAACAACGGTTGGAGTTGTTCGGCCGGATGGAGCGATTGCGGTCGGTCGAGGACCTTTTTCTCTTCCTCCGGCGAGGGATAGCCGATGCGAAGCCGCATCAAGAACCGATCCAGCTGCGACTCCGGAAGGGGAAACGTGCCATGGTATTCAGCGGGATTCTGCGTTGCAATGACCATGAAGGGCTGATTCAAGGGATAGGTTTTATTGTCGAATGAAATCTGCGCTTCGCTCATCGCCTCCAAAAGGCTGCTTTGTGTTTTCGGGGTCGTTCGATTGATTTCATCCGCCAATACGATGTTGGCGAAAATCGGGCCCGGCATGAACTCAAAGGCTTGTTTCTGGCGATTGAAGATCGAGACGCCCACGATATCGGATGGAAGCAGATCGCTCGTGAACTGAATGCGCTTGAAGGAGCAATCGAGCGATCTCGCAAGACTATGCGCGAGCGTTGTTTTTCCAACCCCTGGCACATCCTCCAGAAGGAGATGCCCGCGGGCCAGCAGCGCGACAATGCTCATTTCGATCACTTGCGGTTTACCTTTGATCACCCGCGCAATATTTTCCTGGATGGCTTGAATGATTCCCGTTGGATTCATGATGGTCTACGACGTGGGATGGCGTTGGAGGATTGGCTGGTGATCGAACACGATCGAAGTCTAACAAAGGGCCTGGAGACGGTCAATTTATTCAAGCTTTTTGCGCCCCTACGATGGGTCATCATGCACGGAGGCTTAGACTAGGCTTATGCGGGAACCAATGTGATGAACCATGGCGGAACTTCTTCGGTCATGGACGAGAACTTCCGTGCGGTGCTGCTCGCAGGAGTGCCCGGGAAGATGGCGCCTCGGCTGATGCGGACATACCGAAAATGACCGACAATGCCATCCGGCACCGGGGATGCGTCTGATCCCAGATAGTGACGCCGAAGGGCTGCCACCTCAGCCAAATCGATGGAGTCGCCGATCGCGAGACCCGCCAGAGCATGATAGACCTCGCCGAAGATCTTGGGCAGATTGGCGGAGTGGAAAAGTTCGTCTGGCGGGCGATAGCGTGGCGCCTCCAGCAGCTGCGCGAGGAGCTCCCAAAACACCTGCGCATCCACTGATCCCAGCACACACAGGGATCCGCGACGGGCGAGCAGGTCCAGGAGAGCAAGTGGGCCGACGATCTCAAACTTCCATGGCGGGAAGAGGAGAGCGCGGCCGGCATGCCGGACTTCGAGCGCTTGTTCTTTTCCAAAACGTGTCTGATAAAAGGCGCCTTTGGTACGCTCCAGTTCGTTCCGAATGAGGGCCTCAGAGAGCCTGGTCGGCTCATAGGCGAAAGTCGGTGTGGCTGGTGCCCAACAGGCGGCGATGGTATATCGTGGGGCCAGCAAATCCGACTTATCCAGATCGCCAAGGTTGAACATGTCTTGGTTGCCGAAGAAGGAGAAGGACACCTCCTCCTTCCGCTGCAACTTCTTCAGCCTTTCCGGATTCGCATGGAGCGGACCGCCCAATTGAGAGCCAGGGTCGAGCCGGTCCAGGCAGTGGATGACGAACGGGCGATGTGACTGATTGAGCTCGGGGCCGTACAGATCAGCCAACTCCTCGGCAAACGAAAGATCCCCGGCACCGATCTCCAACACAGACGCCACATCAGTGCGGCGAAGGAGATCAAATGGATTGCCCAACTGCCGTACGGCGTCTTCGACCTCCTCACTCGACACGTGAGTCACGGGCCACTTCGCGGCGGCTGCAGGCACCAACTCGAAAAAAACGGCAAGCGCGCGTAGGCCTTTGGCCGGAGGAAGGCCCGTGATGGACTTGAGGCACTCTCGGTCGAGATCCTGAACACGCCGTGGCACAGGCCGTTCGAAGAGACGCAACAAGGTCTCTTTCACTGAAACCGGAAGGTCTGCGCGCTGAACGGCCTCACAGAGTCGTGTGAGGGTAGAGGAAAAGACGGCATCTTCCATCAACTTCTTTGAGGCTTCCCATTGTTCCGGAAACCGGCGCGCACGAATACTGACAATCCGGCGGAAGCCAGCAAGCAGGTCGGGACTCATCGAAGTCTCAACGTCATGTGTAGAAGAGGGTGTCGATTGGAGTTCAAGGTGAGGAGCATAGTAATCTTCAAACTATAGCGTCAAGCCTGCTTGTTCATGCTCATGGGGTATGATAGGAGTGGTTTCATGCGAATGCGATTTCTATCTACGGATTCTCTAGGTTGGCAATCGAGCGTCCTGCTGCTCGTGCTCGTCGGTCTGCTGGCATTTCCGATCGGTTGTGCGGCTGAGCGCGACGGCAGCCTCCGGTCCACCGCCGATGAGGGATGGCAACCTTGGCAAATTCTCGACACTCGCACCGGCCGCGTGCTCTCGTTTTCAGAATTGATCAATAACCTGGAACGGTCCGACATCGTCTATCTGGGAGAGGAACACCACAATCCCTACCATATCGAAGCCGCGCTCAAAGTATTGGAGCACTTGGTGGCCGATGGCATTGAACCCACCATTGGAATGGAGATGTTCGGCTGGGACGGGCAACCGGCGCTCGACGCCTATGTCGCGACTGATCAGCCCGTCACGAGCGAGTTTTTGGAACAGGTGCGCTGGAAACAGAATTGGGGTGGCGCGTTTGAAGATTACGCCCCATTGGTGACATTCGCGCGAGACCGACGCTTATCTGTCCGGGCGATGAACCCACCCAAGCCCTTGATTCGTCGCGTCGTCAAACAGGGCCTTGACCAAGCCAAGCAAGAGCCTGAATGGGCCCCGTGGGGAATCCTACAGGATGAGATCATCGACGATCCCCCATACCGCGAGAAGATCGTCGATCAGTTGAGACGGTGCCACGGAGGAAGCGAGGAGCACTTCCGGACCATGTACGAGGCATCAATGGTCCGGGATGAGGGCATGGCAAGAACGCTGGTTATCGCGCAAGAGGAATTTCGCCGCGAAAACGGCGGCCCCCGTCGTATGATCGTGAGTTACACGGGAGGTGGCCATGTTCAATTCAACCTCCCCGTGCCGAAGCGAGTCGCCAGACGCCTGGGAGGTGACGTCAAACAGACCACAATTTACATGACATCGTTCGAGCCTGCTAAAACAGCCGAGATTCAGGCTCTCATGCAAGAATTCATTGCGGATTATGTTTGGCTGACACCCACGGGCAAAGCCAATCCGGCCAAACCCTGCCGGTAGGATTATCGCAGCGCTTTCCACTTACAGATCGTCGGTACGCTCGCAGGCTGTTCAAAAAAGCTGTGCAATAAGCCTCAGCGAGCGAAGAGGTGAATCGTAGACTTTTTCACCCGCCGACCTATCGCCCGTGCGAACAGGCGTTTGCCAGGCCGTACGTTGAGCCTCTGAGCGATGCGATCTGCCTGCGCGAAGCGCTTCGTCGAGGGGGGGACGCCGCCGGCTGTTTTTCAACACTCTGCGAGGGCAAGACAAAACCGTCCATTGCTTGACAGGATTCACATCGCTCGTCACACTGAGCCCATCATGATGCTCGGTGGCAGGGCAAGAGATCTTCGCACCTAAATGCAAAAGAAAATTCTCTGCAGCGCTGAACGACTCGGCTTGCTCGATCCGCAAATGATCCAGGCCGTTTCGGATGCCTCGTCCTTTCAAATCGCCCATCAGTACTTGACTGCGAATCGCGTCCGTATCGTCGAAGCCGATGATTCCCAAATCACGTCTGCCGTCATCGGGAATGCGGGGCTGTACGAGCAGACCATCCGTTTGAAAGACGGCCACCTCGTCTCGAAATGTTCCTGCACGCTTCTCGAAGAGCCAATGTGCCGCCATTGCATCGCGGTATTACTGGAATATCAGCGATGGGCCCAGCCCAAGCAATCACGAAAGCCAAGGCCTGTGAAGGAGTCGGTCGCGACGTCTCCGGTCGGCCCTTCGGAGAATGGGAAAAAGACCACCCCGCACTCGTCCACACCCGACGTGAAGCTCAGCGAGGTCATGGTGTTTCTGGAATGGCTGGAACCTGCGACGAAAGCTCTTGAGCGGCAAGAGCCGCTACCTAGTCCGCCCGCGCTCGGTCACGGAGCAGCCCTTACGTGGATCCAAACAATTAGGAACCTTGATGAGCGACGCAGGGAAAATGAAGAGGTCATGACGAACCTCGAATCTCAGTTGAAAGACCGCGACGCTGACGTGGGACAACTGACACAACAACTCCAGGCCTCTCTGCGGGAGAGCAATGCCGCGCATGCCGCCACTCAGGAACTTCAACGGGAAGTGATCTCCTACAAGGAGGTGTTGGCCAGAGTCAGCGAGTTGACGACCGAGATCGTGCGGCACATCGGACAAATGCGGGCGGTGACGGGTGATATGCAGCAGAAGGGCTCTCAGCTCGAGAAGCTTGTCGGCTCATTTAAAGAGGTGGCTGAAGCGCTTCAGTCAGCCGTTGTGCTACCCCCCCACTGATTGCAAGTTGCCACGTTCCCCTCGTCGATTCTCTCATGGCTGGTATCCTCTTGCGCCTCCCAATCCACATCCAGTAAAATCAGCGCCAATTTTTCGTCTGCGAATTTAGGAGGGGGCAGAGATGAGACGGCTACTTTCACGAACAGGTCTGTTAACGGGAACCGTACTGATCCAGGCTTTACCGGCGTTAGCGAACGCTCCAGAAGGAGGAGGGGCTCCAGATTACAGCGGAGTCACCGGTATATACTATACGATGATTGGGGCGATTCTGGCGTACGGCGTCTACGACACGTTTTTTAAGAAGTCGTAAGGAATAGTGCCGCGTCGACCCGCCTAACGTCGCCTTGTCTTCACCGGTTGCGGGTTCTGAACGAACAACCTCATGTTCAACCCTGCTTGTGAGCGGGCATGGGGTTGTGTGTCCCCTCGTTCAGCATTGGCCTGAGTACTTTAAGCACCTGCTCCACGATGACTTCGTATCCCTCCTTGGTTGGGTGAATGCCGTCAGCCTGATTCAGCGAGGATGAACCGCCAACCCCTTCGAGGAAAAAGGGGATGAAGAGAAGCCGGCTTTCTTTGGCCAACAGCCGGTACATGGCTTCAAAGCTTGCCGTGTAATCCTCTCCATAATTCGGCGGCAGCTTCATCCCAGCCAAAACAACCGTCGTACCGGCTGCCTGTAGCTGTCGGATGATCTGACGGAGATTGTTTTTTGTTTGATCGACAGGAAGCCCCCGGAGTCCGTCGTTCGCCCCCAATTCGAGAATCACCAGGTCAGGTTTGTTATTGAGAATCCAGGGTACGCGTCGAAGGCCGCCGGCCGTCGTGTCACCGCTGACACCGGCATTGATCACCCGGTAGTGGTAGCCGAGGCTATCGAGTTGGCGTTGGAGTTGAGCCGGGTAGGATTCATCGGCCTGCACCCCCAATCCGGCGGTGAGACTGTCTCCAAACGCGACGATACGGGGCCTGTTGTCCGATGCCGACAAGGAGGCTCCTCCCGACGTGAGCGGCCAAAGCAACATCAAGAAGGCCGGCACGAGTATGTTATGAAATCGTTTCATCGGTGAATAGGCGATTATGATATGAGGCAATACACGATCACCGACTCCGTACAGTATAATATCATTCCTGATTCTTTTATCTAAGAAGGCGGACAGGGTCTTTGATGATCACCGTGAAAGATATTTCGATGGTCTTGGCCGCGGCAAGTCGATCCGTCACGATCCTCGATCGCATCACCTTTGAAATCCCGGCGAAACAGACGGTGGCCATTGTAGGACCATCAGGAAGCGGAAAGTCGACATTGCTTGGGTTGATGGCCGGCCTCGATCGACCAACCGCCGGATCTATTCAACTGGACGGGATAGACATCACCACTATGTCTGAGAGCCGGATGGCCCGCTTCCGGCGCGAAAAGGTGGGTTATATCTTTCAATCGTTTCATCTTATTCCGACTCTGACCGCAATCGAAAACGTCGCGGTTCCCCTGGAGCTCAGCGGCATGAGTCGAGCCGGTGATCGGGCGGCGGAACTGCTTGCCGCAGTCGGATTGTCCGACCGGATGGGGCACTATCCGGTTCAGCTATCCGGGGGCGAACAACAACGAGTCGCGGTGGCCCGGGCTTTTGCCTGTCGCCCGCCTATCTTATTGGCGGATGAGCCGACGGGGAATCTCGACAGTTCCACCGGTGCCCATGTCATCGAGTTGCTCCTCTCGCTTCACCGTGATTCCGGCGCCACCCTCGTGCTGGTGACACATGATGCAGCACTGGCCTCATCGATGCAGCGTGTCCTGTCGCTACGAGACGGACGCCTGGAGTCCGACAACATGACCAGGGGTGCGGAATTCCTCGACGACTCCTCGGCAACCTCGCCACGTTCAGAGCAGGCGTCCTCCGCCGATCGATCATCCTTGGACCTCTTCCCCACCTTCGGGTCATGACTTCTTTCGTATTCATCATGGCGTGGCGAGAAACACGCGCCGCATGGCGACACTTTCTCTATTTTTTGGTCTGTATTGCGATCGGCGTCGGAGCCTTGACCGGGGTCTCCCTTTTTGGAACGCAGATCGAGCATACGGTGACAAAAGAAGCACGAGGACTTCTCGGGGGTGATCTCGAGATTCGACTCGCTCGCCCGATAAGTCCGAAAGGCCGGGACGTGCTGGACTCATTGCGCGAACGTGGGATCGTTCTGACACACGTCAGTGAGCTCGTGGCGATGGCGGCGAGAGCCGGATCCTCCGGGAGTGGACAGCCGACGCAAATCATAGAGTTGAAGGCCGTTGAGCCACAGTACCCGCTGTATGGATTACCGCGACTTGAACCGAGCAGCGACTTGGTGGAACTGCTTCGGCAACAGACGCACGGATGCCCCGGTCGAACTTGCTTTGGCGTGGTGGTGCAGGAGTCTCTGTTGATCAGGATGGGGCTCACGGTGGGAGATCAACTCAGGATCGGACAAGGGCTCTTCATCATCACCGGCATCGTTAAAACGGAGCCGGATCGCATGGCCAATGCCTTCAGTCTTGGTCCTCGCGTCCTGATGTCACGAGAAGGGCTGCACGCGGCCGAGCTGATCAAGCTGGGCAGCAGGATTCGCGAACGATATCTTCTGAAAATTCCAAACACGATGGCGCCTGACCCGCTGCTCTACGAGCTGAGAGGACGACTTGCGCCGGACGCTGCCCGCGTGTCCAGTTACCGAGACGCACAGCCCCAACTGAAGCAGTCGTTGGAACAGCTGACCCGTTATGTAGGCTTGATCGGCTTGACGGCGCTGTTCGTTGGAGGGCTGGGAGTCGCCACGTCGGTGCATGCCTTTGTCCGTGAAAAGTTACAGACCATCGCGATCTTGAAGACCGTGGGCGCGGAGTCCTCGACGATTATTCAGACCTACGTGCTCCAGGCCACAATCCTCGGGTTGGTGGGAAGTCTCGTCGGCCTTGGGATCGGTGTGCTCCTCCAGCAAAGCCTCCCAGGGGTGATCGCCGCATTGATGGCATCGGACCTCCTCGACCAATTGGGATTCAGTCAGGGAGGGCTGGAGCTTCCCCTGGCGCCCTTGGCCAAGGGATTGGCCTTGGGCATACTCTCGACACTTTTGTTTACACTGTGGCCGTTACTGACGATCCGTGACGTCAAACCGGCTCGGATTTTTCGCCGTGAGGTTACCCCACTGGCATTGTCCAATGAGTCGAACCCAACCCGATGGTGGATGTTCTGGAAAGGGCTTGACCGAGCAAAGGCCGTTACATCGGTCGGGGTCGGCTTGGGGCTGGCGTTGTTGTCGGTGTGGCAAGCGAATTCCTGGAAAGTCGGCCTGCTCTTCATCCTCGCCTTTGCGGTGGCGGTCGTGCTGTTGGGGACGTCGGCACGTGGGGTGCTCATGGCCCTGAAGAAATGGCCTCGACCTGAGGCTCTTGTTCTTCGTCAAGCGCTGGGCAATGTCTTACGCCCAGGAAGTCAGGCGGTGAGTATCACGATTGCCATCGGCATCGCCGTCATGGTCGTGACGACCGTGTCGCTCGTCGAGCGCTCGCTCCTTGCGCAAGTCGGCGACAACCGGCCGACCGACGCCCCGACGTTTTTCTTCATCGATATCCAACCTGATCAGGCAGAAGGGATGACGACGCTCCTGCGCCAACGGTCGAGTGATCCAAACCCTCGGTTGACGCCGCTGGTACGGTCCCGGCTCGCCGGCCTGAAGGGGACGCCAATCAAAATTGAGGCGACATCGGAAGAGGAAGACCAAAAGGAGAAAGCGGCTCAGAAGGAAGAACGGCGAAAGAAGTGGTACCTCACGCGCGAATACGTCCTGACGTTCCTCCAGGATTTTCCTAAGGACAATAAGATCGTTCAGGGCGACTGGTGGAAGCCGGGACAAGTCTTTACGAAACCGCTGATCTCGATCGAAGAAGATGCCGCGAAACAACTCGGTCTTACCGTCGGAGATACGCTTGAGCTGGATATACAAGGCACACCCATCACGGGAGAGATCAGCAGCATTCGACAAGTGGAGTGGGGAAACTTTTCCACGAACTTCTACATGATCTTTTCACCGGGCGCGCTTGATGGAGCCCCACACACCTATGTCGCGACCGTTCACGTGACGCCGTCCGAAGAGGTGGCCCTCCAGCAGGCCGTCGTGGCCTCATTTCCCAATGTGACGGCCATCAATATCGGCGACGTGTTCGACAGTTTTGCACGGGTGCTCGATCGGCTCTCGCTGGCTATCCGAGCCGTGGCCCTGTTCTGTGTCTTGTCCGGAGGTCTAGTGATGGCGGCGGCTCTGGCGGCGACACGCTATCGGCGGTTGTACGAATCAGTCATTCTGAAAGCCCTGGGAGCGACTCGCAGCATGATCGCGCGTTCCTTTGCCGTTGAGTACGCGCTTCTGGGAACACTGGGAGGGTTGCTGGGATGTGCATTGGCCAGTGCCTTGTCCTGGGCCGTGCTTGCGAGTGTGTTCGATCTCTCCTGGAGCCTGCAACCGACCACCCTTGCGATAGGCTTCGTGGCCACAATCATGCTGACTATGCTGGTCGGGTTTCTTAGCACTTACCGATTACTCGGTCAGCCGCCATTGGCGGTGCTTCGACAGGAATAGCTGTGCATGCCCTAGATACCCACACAGTTCGCGATTAGTTGCTTGCGGGAAGGAGTTCGGGCAACCAGACATCGATGAGCTGGCGAATGCGCCGCTCATCGCTTCGATGAAGTTTGGTGAAGCGCAGCCCGATCGCGCCATCGGCGATGGAGCGGACAACTGCCTCCTCAATCGTCACCGGGAAAGAATTGTCCGAATACTGGAATTCCAGTTCCAGGCGTGAGCCAATCCTCATCGGAGCCGTGGAACGAATTCGGCATCCACGAATCGACAGATTATCAATCACGCCCTCATATCCAGGGCCGGAAAATGTTGAGGATCGGCGCGATTTAAACCAGACCGGGAAGGACACCTCGACACGATCGAAGCTGCGACGAGGATTGGGTGTGCGGCGCCCGAGGAAGGTTCGAAAGCGATCGGCGCAGAGCTGGCACCGAAACGGATAAATCGTAAGACCACTCAGGAGCACATCGGAAATAGATTTTCTGGCCGCGAGGCGGATTTTGCTCGCTCCGCAGGTCGGACAGTGGAGCTCAGACATTGGATTTTCCAAATAGTAGGTTCGTTGATTGTAACGAGATGCAGTGGCCGCGACAACCAAGTGAATATGCCTATCAGCTGGTACTTACGTTGGAGAGGGGATCCCGGCTCTTTCCTTCTGAATCCTATGAGTTCCGCTTGCAACAGATGTCGTGAAGAGATCACATCGGCATCCATTTCAACGATGCTTCCAGAATGTCCCCGAATTTCGAATAACATATGTGGGTGTGAATCCGGCTCTCATCCTAACTCCGTTCGCCGCGAGTTTGGAGGACGTGGTTGATCGTCGCGGACGAACGACCATTGGAGAATAGTCACCGGCCCGTGGGCATGCCCGTCATCGGGCATCGCCAGAGATTCGAATACCCTTCGCATTGACTTAGCAGCATTTTCGAGGCTACTCTACGCCGCTTTTTGCCTCCGTCGGCGTATCAAGAGAGCACGGCGGGTGTTTCCTAGGTTACTCGTGTCACTTCTTTGTATCGGCCATAATGTCGACGAAATCCCGTTGATTCAGACATTCGAATGATGAACATTTTCCTATGGGCGATCGTCCTTCTCCTGGTCTTGCTGCTGATCGGATTAGTGCTGTACTGGCTACTTCCCCGCACATATCAGTCTGCCGATTCTGTCGCCCATTCCTATGATGACTGGACGAATGACGGCATTCTCGAGTTCTACTGGGGCGAGCATATCCATCTGGGACACTATGGCTCTCCGCCCCGCAAAAAGGATTTTCTCAAAGCCAAGTCAGACTTTGTGCATGAAATGGTGCGTTGGGGTGGGTTAGACAAGCTTCCTTCCGGGACGACGGTGTTAGATGTGGGCTGTGGCATCGGCGGCAGCAGTCGCATCCTCGCGCGAGATTATGGCTTCGCTGTCGCAGGAATCACCCTCAGCCCTCAGCAAGTCCGACGTGCTCAAGAACTGACCTCCCCAGAGGTGAATGCCCGCTTTCAGGTCGATGATGCGCTGGCACTGTCGTTCTCTGATGCCAGTTTTGATGTGGTCTGGTCGGTCGAGGCAGGACCGCACATGCCGGATAAGGCACAATTCGCTCGAGAGCTCTTGCGCGTGCTGAAACCGGGCGGAATTCTGGTGGTTGCCGATTGGAATCAGCGTGATGATCGCCGGGTTCCACTCAATTTTTGGGAAAAGAAAGTGATGCGGCAACTGCTGGATCAGTGGGCTCATCCGGCGTTTTCCAGCATTGAGGGGTTTTCAGAATTACTGGAGGCGACTGGGCTGGTGGCGGGTGAAGTCACCACAGCAGATTGGACTGCCGAAACCTTACCCTCATGGCTCGATTCGATCCGGCAGGGAATTGTCCGTCCGGCGGGGCTTGTTCGGTTTGGCGTGATCGGGTTGATTAAATCATTGCGAGAAGTGCCCACGTTCCTGTTAATGCGTATGGCATTTGGGGCAGGGCTGTGTCGCTTTGGCATGTTTCGGGCAGTGCGTGCCAATGTCCCTAGGAGCGAGATGTTGTCTACGCAGATGGATGACAGGCTTGTGCGATCATGAGTGCCAAGAATCAGCCCCTCATATCGCGTGCGCATGTGGGAAAACGGATTAACTGCGTTTCATTCTTGGAGTGAACTGGCAAGCGCGGTGCGCATCGTGCGTCCTTCCCGTTCACGGAATGAAACGGCTATGCGGAGCTGTTCCAGGTACTGCTCAAGGGTTTTACCGCCTAGATCGATCTTACGTGACGCAAAGAAGCTTCGTACGTCCCGTTCCAACTCCGGGGTAGCGAGACCGGCGATTCCTCCGCACATCCGCCTCAGGCCCTGCTTCGGGAACAGCCGATCCATTCGATCCCAATTCGTCTTCACAAATTCCCACGCGACGTCTCGGCTGTAGACATTGGTCAGCAATGCCCCGACGACAAACGGAGCATCTTGAGTGCGGATCTCGCCGTTGGTCGTTCGTTCCAATGTGCGCCTTGCTAGGGAGGGGAGAGCAAATACCGCCAAGGAGAATAGGTACCGGCGTTCCTCCTGAGGGGTGGAAGCCGTGCGATAGCGTTCTGAGAATTCGTCGTAGCGAGCTTCGTCCCCCGTATGGGCCAGAATGGCGACGAGCGCCGGCACGATATTGGGATCGACGGTCGTCGGATCTTTTCGATATCGATGATAGCGATCCGCTGCGTCTTGCTGCGTCGCCGCGTCGTTGCCGAGCTTCCCGATGGCGCCGAGCAGGTCTCCACGCAATTGCCGCAGGAGATCCGATTCGCCGGGCATCGCATTCCATCCCAACTCGTTGATGGCCGGCTGTATGCAGCCACGCACAAATGTTTCCAGCGTTGACCGATCTTCCGGCGAGATGATCTTGTTTAGGAAGGAGAATGAGTCCAGCAACACGGCCCAGACATTTTTGTCCCGGTCGTTCGTAAAATGCCTGGTGAGTCGGAGGTACTCCGGAAGCGGCGTGAGCCCGGCCATCGTGGCGGCCCAGGCGTCGCTGACGAGCGCAAATCGTTCAATGACCGCCAGGTGCTCGAGGCCTTGCTCGAGTAGTTGCTTTAGGAGCAACCCCTGATGGCGGACACGATAAAACCCATGCCCTCCTTCGTTGACAAAGACGGAGGTGACGCCGGCCGGTAGGTCGATACTCGCTTCCCGTTCCGCCAGAAGCAGCTTGCGATGTTCCGTACGATCTCCAACGGTCAGACGGACTTGGATCGGAACCTGCCACAATCGCTCCGATGCCGGCTCTGGTGCGAGATAGGTGAATCGTTGTTGCGAGAGCCGTAGCTCCTGACCTTGCAGGTCTGCCGTGATCAAGGGAAAACCGGGCTGAAAGATCCAGCCGTTCATGAGCTCCGGGACCGGTTGGTGACCGACCGAGCCAAGAGCGGTCCACAAATCCTTGGTATCGGCATTCCCATAGGCATGGGTGCGAAGGTATTGTCGCACTCCATCACGAAACACGATCGGCCCGATGTGCTGTTCCAGCATCCGAAGGACTGACGCGCCTTTTTCATAGGTCAGGATATCGAACATGGCGTCCGCATCCTTGGGCGCGTGGACCGGGAATTCAATCGGCCTGGTGCTCATAAGTCCGTCGACGGAAAACGCAGCCGCCCGGGCGACACTGAAACTCTCCCACCGCTTCCATTCCGGTCTCCAGGCATCGACCGCCAGCATTTCCATGAACGTCGCGAAGGCTTCGTTCAGCCACAATCCGTTCCACCAGGACATCGTGACTAAGTCGCCGAACCACATGTGCGCATTTTCGTGGGCCACCACATCAGCCACCCGCTCAAGCTCTGCGTGGGTTCCCGTGCGTTCGTCCACCAGCAAGGCTGTCTCCCGAAATGTGATGGCGCCCAGGTTCTCCATCGCCCCTGAGGCAAAATCCGGGATGGCAAGGAGATCCAGCTTATCTCCTGGATAGGGGACGCCATAGTAGTCTTCGAAGAACTTCAACGACGCCGCGGCAATGTCCTGTCCGAATGGTGTGAGTGGCTGTTTCCCCGGAATTGTCCAGAGTCGAAGCGGCGTCTTCCCGACGTAGACGGGCGTCGTCGCTTCGATCCGCCCCACGATGAAGGCCACCAGATAGGTCGACATGATGATGCTGTCGGCAAAACGGACGATCTTCTTGTCGATCTCCATCGATTCAGAAACCACCGCCGTATTCGACACCGCGGTGAGGTGTGGATCGATCGCGAGTGTCGCGGCGAAGACAGCCTTGAAATCAGGCTCATCCCAACAGGGAAACGCTCGACGCGCATCGGTGGCTTCGAATTGCGTGGCCGCAAGTGTCTGCGTGGTCCCCGACGCATCCTTGTAGGTACTTCGATAGAACCCGCGGAGCTGATCGTTCAATGCGCCTTCAAACGAAATGGCGAGCTTCCATTCGCCTGGATCAATGGCCTCCTGAAACGAGAGCTTGGCCCGTTGTGTCTTTTGCTCTAATTCAATCGATGCGTTGAACGGCTGCCGATTCGGCCTTTCCACGACCGCTGACTGAAGCGCGAGATCGACGGCATTCAAGAGGATGGTCTGCGTCATCTGCTTGACCATGATCGTGATCGTCACCCGGCCGGTGAACGTTGCGCCCGTGAGATCCGGTTCAAGCCGGAGGTCATATCGGGTCGGCATCACATGTCGCGGGAGCCGATACGGATCGTTGCTGCTTGAAATATCAACACTCATGTCTTCACCTTGGGGTCTCGTCGTTATTGAAGCGTCTGTGAAATCGAATGGTACGAGTGTATACGCTATTGGGACGGTCAGAAGGAAGCGAGTCCGTCGACCAAGGACCCGTAGAAGCTCTCGTCTGCTGAGTAAGGGCTCATGCCTCGGGAGCATGGAGAGTGTGAACGCCCTGGGGCGTGCCGACGATCAACACGTCCGTTCGACCGACAAAGAGCCCCGTTTCCACGACACCGGGGATGAGATTCAATGCTGTTTCCAGTTCACTCGGCTGACTGATGTGATCGATATGCACATCAACGATCAGGTTCCCAGCCTCGGTTGTAAACGGAGCCCCGTTGCGCTCTCTAAGCACCGCACGGCTTTTGGTCATGGCTTCAATCGCTCGCGCGGTATTGCCCCACCCAAAAGGAATGACCTCGATAGGAAGCGGGAAGACCCCTCCAAGCACCGAGACCTGTTTGGTGTGGTCGACCATGACGATAAATTGTTTCGCCGAGGCGGCCACGATCTTTTCTTTTAAGAGCGCCCCTCCCCCACCCTTGATCAGATTGAAACGGGGATCGACCTGATCGGCCCCGTCGATCGCCACATCAATGTCCCATCGATTTTCCGAGTCGATAAGCGGGATGCCGGCCTGCATGGCGAGGGCGGCAGTCTCTTGCGACGTCGGCACACCTCGCAACTTCATGCCGGCCCTGACCTGCTCTCCGAGCGCCACCAGAAGATGTTTTGCCGTGGATCCTGTCCCCAGGCCGACGACCATGCCGTTGCGGACGAATTCACTCGCTTTTAAGGCAGCCGCTTTTTTGAGATGATCGAGATTGACCGAAGTCATGGCATGGACGCGAGCGAGAGGGCTGCCGCAACAGATGCGGCACCGAGCAGAGCCGTCTGCTGATTCATGATGACCTTCACAGGGATGTGAGTCATCAAGCGCTTATACCGGCCTTTATTGGTGAAGGCTTTCATGAATGCGCCATCTTGAAGTTTCGTGATGAGTTTCGGGGCGATGCCGCCGCCCACATACACTCCATCGAGCGAGAGGGCCTTCAACGCAAGGTTCCCGGCTTCCGCTCCATAAATCGTCGCAAAGAGTTCCAATGCTTGCTTAGCAATCTCGGCTTGACCTTGCAGACCTGCTTGGGCAATTTCCGCCGCCGGATTGCCGACCTTGATTTTTTCCGCCAGCCATGTCGGCTCATTCTTTTTGGTGTCGCGCAAGAACTCATACACGGCATGTAAACCTGGTCCGGACAAGATCCGCTCGTAGCTCACATGGAGATATTGCCCTCGTAAATAGCGAAGCAAATCCATTTCCTGGTCATTGTTCGGTGCGAAATCCGCATGGCCCCCCTCTGACGGCATCGGGCGATAGGATTTTCCGTCCCAAAACAGGATGGCTTCCCCCAGTCCCGTACCGGCGGCGATCAGCGCAAGGGCTTGTCGTTTTTTCGGGGGATGGCCTGCATTCAACACTTCCAGTTCGTCGGAGCGTAACCACAGAACTCCGTAGGCGGTGGCTTCCAGGTCGTTCAACAACTGTACGCGTGGGATCTCGAACTGTTTGGCGATAGTTGATCCGTCGACAATCCATGGGAGATTCGTTGTTTGGCACCGATTATCAATAACCGGCCCCGCTATGCCGAAACAGGCAGCCGTCAGCTTCATGGATTCAGCAGGGCGCTCTTCAGCCTGTTGACTCTGGCTCCCTTCCTCGGTCTCCAATGAGTCTGCTCGGGACGGCGGTCTGGGTGGTGCGAGAAACTCGACGAGAATGTCTTCCAGCGATGTGTAATCACCGCTGTGAAAACTTTCCAGGCGCAGCGGTTCTACTCGCTCGGCGGTCCAATCGTAGAGCGCCAGGTTGGTTTTCGTTCCTCCGATGTCCCCGGCGAGAATCATGACTTCCCTCGATGTGACGGCATCGTCTTCAGCTGTTGTGCGGCCGAGTGATCGAGCATCCACACAAGTCGACCAGATTCCGGCGATATCCTCGCCGCCGGCAAAGACCGATCCGCCTCAGACTCCTGCTGGAGAACCCTGCGAACCATCTCTGCTTTACCCGAGCCCGTCACGAGGAACAGTACCACAGCTGCATGATTCAGGACACCTAGAGTCAATGTCAGGCGAGACTTGACGCCAGTGGGCGCATGGCCCACCGTGACGATCCTATTGTCTTCCCGCAGGGCTGCCGTTCCGGGAAAGAGCGATGCGGTATGTCCATCGTCTCCGAGGCCGAGCAGGACGAGATCAATGAGCGGCACGGTTGGTGGAGGACTTTGGGTCAGTCCTCGAATGGTCTCCTCATACTCTTGAGCGGCAGCCGTTGGGTCTGCATATTCACCTTTCATCCGATAAATGTGATCTGGGTGAACGTTGAGCGGTTGAAACAGCGAGGTATGAGCCATCTTGAAATTGCTTTCCGGATGGTCAGGCGGGGTGCAGCGTTCGTCACCGAACAAGAAAACAATACGTGACCAATCAAGCCGTGCCTTCCACTCGGGAACGGCCAGGACCTGGTAGAGCGCCTTGGGGGTGGATCCTCCGGAGAGGGCCATGAGGAACCGACCCTTAGACCGAATGGCTTGCTCACCGAGCGAGATAATGAAAGCCGCAGCCTCCTGCGACCATTCATGCAGGTCGGCTGCGATGCGGATGTCCGGGATGACGGGCATATCAGCGGCGAACGACCTTACGACGTTTCTTTGAGGCTGTACGACGTCCGGATGATGCTGCCCCCGCTAACGCCGCTGCGATGGCGTTCACCGTGGCGGCTTGGTCACGGCCTAATTGAACACGAACAGCCTGACGCTGGTGTGCGCGGAGTGATTCTATGTCACCGGTTGCTTGCGCATTCGCCAATGTTCCAAACGAGAACGGCTTTCCGGGAATCGGCATGTCGGGCGCCATCCGGTCCACTAACTCCAGGAAGACACCGGTATCGGGACCGCCCTTGTGGAGTTGTCCCGTGGAATGCAGATAGCGCGGCCCGTAGCCAAATGTCGTCGCCACTCGGTGTTTTGACATGAGGGCTCGGCGGAGACGCCCGACGGCTGCTTCGAGTGGGCGCGACGGCGTTGTGTACCCAAGCACGGACACATAGGTTCCAGGCTGAAGCAGACGAGACAAATCTGTCGCGGCTTCTTTAGGTTGGCTGCTCGCTTGCTCTGGTAGCCGCCCCGTCGACTGGAAAGTTTCGAGCACTCGATTCGTGTTGTCTTTGCTCTCCTGGACATTCGGTTGGTCGAACGGGTGAATACCGAGTACGTGTCCGGCGATCGCCGTCGCAAACTCCCACCGGAAAAATTCCGCCCCCAAGTCGTACCGATCGCGAAGATTGAACTGGAGAACCGGATGTTCAGCTTTGACGAGCGCGTGAACCGCGTGATCCAGCGCCAGATTCTTGTCTCCTTTGAGTTTGAGATAGACAAAGAAGCGGTCGGTTCCATAGGCTCGTGGCCTCAAGACTGGTTCCCGTGCGACGGGGATGAGGCCTGTACCTTCTTTGCCCGTGCTTTCAGCAAGAAGTTGCTCGACCCAGAGCCCGAACGTCGCGAGCGACGGTGACGCAATGACCGTCACCTTATTACGTCCAGTCTTGGCAAGACTGCCCATGGCTGCGCCTAGATAGGCTCCCGGATTAGTCTCGACGGCTTTTTGCTGGCGACATTGTTCCGCCATATCGACTGCCCGATCCAAGAGCTTAACAATATCGACGCCAAGGAGCGCGGCAGGAACAAGACCGAACAGAGAGAGCACAGAATAGCGTCCACCGATATCAGCCGGGTTGGTAAAGATCTCTCCAAATCCATAGTCCCGCGCCATCTTCTCCAAGCCCGTGCCTGGGTCAGTGATCGCGACAAACTGCTTTCCTCCATGATTTCCCTTGGCCTTCGTCACCACGTTCCAAAAATGCGCGAAGAGCGACATCACTTCGATGGTGCCCCCGGACTTGCTGGCCACGAGAAAGAGAGTCCGCGTCGGGGAAATAGCCTTTGTGACCTGCCGAACCCAGCCAGGAATGGTCGAGTCAAGAACCCACAAACGCGGGAAGCCCTTCTGCGATCCAAACACGGTACGGAACACTTCCGGCCCAAGACTGCTGCCTCCCATGCCCAGGAGCACGACATCCTTGATGTTTAGACCCTTTGCGCCGGTGACACAGCCTTGCAGTTGTCCCAGCTGTTGACGCATCTGGTCCTGCACCGTCAACCAGCCCAGCCGGTCTGTGATTTCCTTTGGATCGGGTTTCCAAACACGATGGTCCTTGGCCCACAGCCGCTCAATGACCTGAGCCTGATTCAGAGCATCGAGAACGGGATTGACAGTGGACTGGAACAATGCCGGAAGCTTGTCACTCAACCGCATAGACATAGGCCTTCCTCTTCGACGGAGTTCCTGTGGCGGAGCCGGTGGGTAATGAGACCGTATCTTATGGAGCTCACGTAGAAAAGGCAACGCTTCTTCGTGTCCTTGCATACAGACGAATGTGCGGTGTGTGAAGGGGTGAGGGACCCATCTGACAAGCGGGAGACATCACCATCCGGAGAGAATCTGAAACATCGCGATGACAGTAATCGGGGCACCCACCCCACCCGTGTTGCGGGTGAGGGACAACAGATTGCCGACTGCGTCGTACTGGTACGTCGCGACATAGCCCTGCTCGCCGATCACGTGCGACAGCCAGCCCAGGTCGCTGTAGATGTGTTAGGCTTGGTCAGTGATCATCTGTGTGGAGACGAACACACTGAGCATCAGCACGCAGGTCACAAGCGACAAGACTTTGGTCAACGTCATCTGCTTCATCCCCAGTCTTTTATCTCTGATGAGAAGTCCCTTTCCCTGCTAGAACCCATTACGTCAGAGCATGCACCCGAAGTGCTGCCTGCCCACTTTTCTTCTCTCTGATCGCATTCTTTTTCGTCTGGGTGCTGCGAGCCTTCTTGGATTCCTGTTTCAAGACTTTGGCGATCTGTAACTGCAAGCGAGGAATATCCGTTTGAAGGGTCTTCCAAAGCACCTGATAGTTCACACCGAAGTATTCATGGATTAGCTTGTCGCTTACCAATCACAGACCCACAACCTCTTTGAGGATCTGCCGTCCGATCATGGGCTTAAGGGTGTTCTTCATCACAAGATCCACTTTGACTCTCAGAAGTACGGACAGACGATCTTCAAGCTCGATGAACTCGAACAGGCTTGGTTCCTGCGTGAATTCCACCAGAAGATCGAGGTCGCTGTCGTGCTTTTGGGTACCGTGAATATAAGAGCCGAACACACCAAGCGAGTGGATGTGGTATTGCTTCCGAAGCACCGGCAACTGCCGACGTAGCAGGGTCAAGTAGCGGCTCAGAGACCGACCGGTCTTGAATGTCGATCGTGACCTATGTGCAAGGGATATCTGAGGCACTACGTGCGTTCCTGGAGACAGCCTACGAGTCAGCTTCTTGTATGTCAACCATTGCGCAGTGTCGGGGTCGTCACCACATTCCGGACGAGGATGCCGGGATTGCTCGTGGCCAGCGACGCCCCGGTCAGATCGTGCCGGTCAGGGAGACATTGATGGAGGCCCCCGCATTGCCGGGGTTCGCGGGGTAAAGGCCGTGATCGTCGGCGCGCCGACACCACCGGTATTGCGCGTGATGGACAGCAGATTGCCGACGGCGTCATACGTATACGTCGCGACATTCCCCTGCCCGTCGATCATCTGCGACAGCCGACCCAGGTCGTCGTAGATGTATTGGGCTTGATCGGCGATGGTCGGCACTGGCTGCAGCAGTGTGAGGCCGAGCGCCATGGTAAAGAAACACCGAAGCCACTGTGCTATGTACTCGTCATCACATTGCCATCCGTTCGTTCATCCACGAGATCGCGCGAGGACTATGCTGCTGCAGGGGCTGCGCTGGTTCGTTCGATGGTGTAGTGGGCTGTGGCACTGGCTGCGTCGACGGAGACAGCCTCGACCACGGACCTCCTGGTCCAGTCCCCGCACCGGCGGCCCTACCGACCGGCCCCATGCGCCGCCCAAACCGCGCTGGGTGCGAGACGAGATCGTTCGGCTCAAAGCCCTCATGCCCCATGCAGGCTGCCGCACGATCATGCACACCTTCAACCGGCGATTCGCGGTCCGTCGGCAGATGACCGTCGGCAAAACCTACGTCGCCGACACCATGCGCCGCCAGCAGTACACCATCCTGTACCTGCGCCGAAAACTGAAGCATCGCGTGCCACGTCCGGTGCCGCGCAATCTCATCTGGGGGATGGACTTGCTGACCAAGACTGATACGCCTGGTCGCCCGCATCTGGCGCTGGCGATCATCGATCATGCCAGCAGGGCCTGCTTGTGCGTCCAGCGACTGACGGACAAATCGTCGTGGACGATCTGGCACCATTTCGTCACCGCGTGTCGTCCGTATGGCTGCCCGAGCATGCTGCGCACCAACAACGAAGCGGTGTTTACGTCGCGGGCTCTCCGCTTCGCACTGCACCTCCTGGGCATTCGCCTGCAACACAGCGAGCCGGGCTGCCCGTGGAAGAACGGCCGCGTCGAGCGGCTGATCGGCCCGATCAAACGATTGTTGCGGCACCATACGATCAACGATGCCACTTCGCTCGACCGGGCGCTGGTGCACACACGGGCGGTCTACAATCACCTCCGGCCCCACCAGCATCTTCATGGTCGCACCCCCGCCGAAGTCTGGGCCGGGGTCGATGTGTTCATGTCCACCCGCAAGAGCCGACGCTGGCTGCGACGGTGGGAACGGTCAGTGGGAGCGAGTCATAGTCCGGGGTAGAGCGACCGAGGAGAATGCATGGCGAGCCAGCCGTCCGCACGGTGCACCATCGCTGGTGGGGTAGACTGTGTCCTCAGCCGAGTGGATGTCGATGATTGGAGAAAAAATGGTCCTGCGCACCGATTTTCTGTACATGTCACCGATTCCAAAATCTCTCATCCGGCCGTCTCAGCCGGGCCATTCGCCCCAAAACCCTTACAACTCTTGGTGCCGCCCCATCGCGGACACGCGGACGGGACACCTGGCTGTTGAAGGTCCGGACTGTCGTGTTCTTCTCCAGAAACGTACTCATGCCCGTTGCCTATGCGTAAGTTACCTACTTATCGGCTGGCCGGCGAATGACTACAGCCATGCCATCGACGAGAGACCAGGCCAAGGATTGTGCATGGTCGACCGAGAGGGTTAATTGCAGGTGAGAATGAGATGTCGACGATGAATCAGCGAAAAGGCTTTTCGCCCAACCGCGCACATTTCGCCATGCCGCTTTTCCCAGTAAGCCGGCACTTTGAAGAAGACTGTCGCCAGCGATCGACGGAATCACCGTGACCCTCAGGGAGGGGTTGAAGGACAGCACATAGTCGGTCGGCATGTCGGCAAGAGAAATAGGCTCCTGCTCGACCCCTGCACCCGGTTCGATCTTCCGTCTGACCACGGAAGGTCGCGCCACTAAGCGGTGAGTCCCTTTCAGATCCTCCCGTGATTCGGCGGACCACGTCATGATGGGAATTTGGTGCAGGCCGATTCCACGCCCCTTGATGTGAATCGTGTTGGTACCCAAATCAATCAACAGATAGGTTTGCGGGCGAGCCGCCAGCTTGAGTTCTTCCTCCAGGACGCGCGCAGCCTCTTTCAATTCATGGGGGTTATTAAGATTCAGGTCGGGAAAGACTTCGAGATCTTTTCCCCAACTTGGTGCGGTGAAGGCGAGCAGGAGAAGGATGGCGCAGAGATTCATGGGTAATATCTGCGCGCTCTTGAGAAGATCAAAAGATCATGATCGGTGTCCCGACTCGAGCGAGCGTGTAGACACCTTTAAGATCGTTGTCATTGAGCCGAATACATCCATGCGTCACGTTTTTTCCCAACAAACGAGTATAGAGCGTGCCATGGATAAAATAGCCTTTGCCGAATCCCAATGCGTATTCGCCGAGCACCCCCGGTTCGGCGCGGTCGGCGGCATTTTGCGGCACCGCGAGTCCTTCTTCAATAAATGCCCAATCAGGCTTGATCCACGTGGGATTGGTCAATTTCGACTTGACGAGAAACTCTCCGCGCGGCGTATCGAAGACCCACTGATTGTTTCCTTCGCCAGGCTTGTCAAGAATGACTCCGCTCCCGGTCGAGGCAATGGCATCGAGCACCACTTTTTCTTGATGCTTCACATAGAGTCGGTTCCTGGCCGTATCGACCAAGATGTAGGGCTGATTCGGTATGAGCTGGGCCAGCTGCTTGGAAAGCGTCTTATAGCGATCTTGTAACGGACGCAGACTGGTCTTGTCCTGGACGGGGGATGGGTGAACCACCGCGGTCTCAACGGGCGCTATGCGTTTCGTCGTCAGGGCAGTCACGACCAGTAGGAGAAGCAAGACGCCCGCTGATGTGGCAAGTAGGAGTCGGCCCATAGTCTATACTCAGATTTGACTTCTCCGCTGCGCAAGTTCCGATAAGGCCACAGCCACCGCGTTCCCCTTGGTCAAGGCGCCGACGATCGTGACCGGTGTCCCGACAGAGACACCTTCGAACAGAACCGCCATATTCGGATTGTCGAGCATGATACACCCAAGAGTCTGAGCCAACAGTTCATTGTCGGCTCCATGGATCTCGATTTGGCCGCCGATGCCTTTGGCCGGATTGATCCTTCCCAACTTCTTTGCATAGTTGAATCGGTGCCGATCTTCGGCATTGGGATAATCCAGAGCCAAGGCCCGGTAAAATTGCGTTTGCCCTTGACCACGCTTATCCGTCACACGATACCGACCTTCCGGAGTCGCTCCGTCCCCCTGGACTTGCTTTTCCAGCATGCCATTGAAGCCCAACCGGACGGGATATGATAGCACCTTCCGTCCACTCTTGTAGAGCGTCAATTCTCGGTCGGCCTTGCTCACCACGATGGCCGTTGAGTGGTGAAGGCGTGACCAATCGATGGTCTGCCTGGCCAAGGCCTGCCAATGGGCGATTCGGCTCTCGTCGGCATATCGTCCCAATTCTTGAGTGAGCAATGCCGTTTGGGCCTGGAGAGCGTGCTCCGCTTTCTCCGCCGCTTGCATAGCTCGCTGGAAGTCTTTTTGTTCGAAGAAAGTGCGGGCTTGTTTCACCAAAAGATCCGTGTGAACGACTCTTTCTCCTAGGAGGATGCGTCCATCGATCAATCCGATTCTCGATGTAATGGCGTGGAGCTGTTCTTCAAGGCGAGCCACCGTGGCCTGTGTCGTACGGTGCTGGGAGGTTTGTCGCTCATGGAGCTTGGAGACCGTGCGTTCGCCCGCGAGGTACAGCCGGCGGAGTTCGTTTTCGAGATCGCTCTCTTCCCATGGCCATCTGATCAGATCATCGTCCAATTGGACGCGGGCTTTCAGAGAGACCCATTGGCGAACAAACTGTCCATACTCTTCAGCCGCAGCTTCAGGAGCCCGCAATGCGATCAAGTCCTGATCAATGGTTTCAAGCGCGGCCAGGAGGTCCGGCGGAACAGCTTGAACACATCCAGCCAAGCAGAGGACGCAGAAGATCGCGGCAAGCGTCGCATGTGTCTGGGTATGTGTCCGGTCAATCGCCATGCCGTACGTTACTTTTTCTTCGCAGGCCTTCCTTTTCCCACTTTCGCGAGCGCATGCTGTATTTCCGCTGACACGCCTTGGCTCATGTCGTGAATGGCTTTCGCCTGGGTTTGCGCGGCGGGATAATCTTCTTTGTCGATCGATGCCTGAACCTGTTTCAGTAACGACTTTAGTCCTTCTACGTCGTTCCGGATGGCCTCCACCGCGGCGCGATCTTTTCCAACCGGCGCCCTGGCGACCAAATCTTGCGTTGCTTTCACTGCCTCTTCGGCAACTTGTTGAGCTTGTAAGGCTGCGGCCTTAGCTTCTTCCTTTTTTTGTGTTGCGGCTGTCTTGATCCGTTCACTATCGGCTTTGGCCGAGGCGGACAGCTGTTGGGCCTTGCCGTAGTCTCGAAAGAGGGTGAATTTTTCATCCTGATCGGTGACTTCTTTCCGCAATGCGGCCAGGGTACCTTCCAGCTTGGCGTACTCATCAGCGCTATAGGTGGCCGCGCCGCTTTCCTGTGCATCTTTGAGAGCCTTTTCCGCTTCCTGGATCTGCTGGGTGGGAGGCTCCGCACATCCAGTGATCACAATGAGAGTCAAGGCAAGAGAGACTAGGGATGCTTTTCTCAACATAACGAAGAATCCTCCTTACAGGTTCTATCCATAAAAAATTATAGACTTCGGTCAATCCAGCTGTTCCTGCATCCATCCTTACGTAACAATGCCTGATACGTCACCGGTGCTACCTCTTGAATACTATAGAGATTATTTGACGATAGACGCATCAGCTTACCAGAGTGCGGCCTTCCCGCATACTAGCACGTCAAAAATATCCAGCAAGCTCAGTGCCACGGATACTGGGGGTTGCATGATTTAAATTCTCTTTATTTCGAATAGTTATGATGACTGCGGTCATTTCATAATATTGGTTTTGTGGCATTCTGGTGGCCGAATGCAAAAGCGCCTCAATAACTGGGGAGGTTTAGGGACGGGATTGAAGACGCGTGTGCCCACGATATTTGGAGGCAGCTGAAATTGACAGGCCCAAATGCCTCCCCTATAATTCACCGTTCATTTAAACTGACTATTCAAAGCGAGGAAACGGAAAGGGGACCATGTCTTTTACATCTCAACAACCGTCCAACTTAAAAAAGAAACGTGAGCACGGGTTTAGAAAACGTATGAGCACCAAGAACGGACGTAAGGTGCTGGCCCGCCGGAGGGCTAAGGGACGAGCTCGGTTGACTGTCTAGGCACATCGGGTCGGATCGGCAGGTGTCTTCGGGTCGCTCTCCAAGTCTCTCGCGTTGCTGTTGAGCGTGCGCTCACCTACCACCTAGAGTCTTCTCCGGGATCATGAACGAATGGGATGCGGCGAAGAAACACCTCCTTGTCCAATGACGCCCAACACGCACAGAGGCGATGGCATTTTCTTGCGCAGCAGCCGGGATATTCAGATCGTCAAACAACATGGTCGCCGAATGTCAACCGGTCTCTTCAATCTCTTGGCGTACAAGATGGACGATGCCCCGAGTCGGGTCGGAATTATCGTGGGAAAGCGATTTGGGAATGCAGTTCGACGCAATCGGGCGAAACGAGTCTTTCGTGAACTAGTCAGGCAGTTATATCCGGACTTGGTTGCAGGCCGAGGACTTCTCGTGTTTCCAAAGCGCGATGCGCTCTTGCAATCCCGTGAGGGGTTGGTCCAAGCGTGGAGGACATCGCTAGAGCGCCTGCATCTTCTTCGATCAAGGGCTTGCTGATATGCGATCACTCTGTCTCGGGCTGATCCAAGGATACCGCATGGTGATTTCCCCTTTGTACGGTCGCACCTGTAGATTCGACCCCAGTTGTTCCCAATACGCCTCGGATGCGATCACTAAATATGGAGTATTGCAGGGGGTCGGCTTAGCCATTCTCCGACTTTTAAAATGTCACCCCTTCCATCCCGGTGGAGAAGACCCAGTCAAGTAGAGACGATCACATCTTTTTAAAGAAAGCATAGCCTCTTCATGGAAAAGCGCGTCATCGTGTTCTTGGTACTCTCTCTTGGGATTATCTTCGGGTACGAGTACCTGCTCAAAGAGCTGGGCCTGCTGCCTGAACCGACTATATCGGAACAGGCCGAGCCTTCCGCGAGCGATACGCCCCCTTCGAACACAAGCGCTGGATCTCCAGCCTCCAGCGCTCCCGCGACCAAGGAACCTGCGTCGCCGTCACACTCGGGTGGGGACGTTCGGGTTCAAGAGCCACGTGGAGAAGCTCCCGCACCGGAATTCATCGAGGTGGAGACGGATCTCTATCGGGCTAAATTCACGACCCGTGGGGCCGCGCTGACGAGTTGGGAACTTAAACGCTATCGTAACAGTTCCGATGAAAAGTCCCTCGTGCAACTCGTACGACAGCGCGGCAAATTTGCCGAGCCCTTGACGATCACGGTGGAGGACACCTCTCGTTCTAAAGAACTAAACGAAGGGATCTATAAGGTCGAAAAGGACTTTACGACCTTGGACCAGGACCACCCCACGGGCCATATAACTTTTTCTTACAGCAATCCAGCGACTGGCGTATGGCTGCAAAAACGTCTGATGTTTCACATCGAGAGCTATGTTGTCGACATCGTACTGAAATCCAACGGGCTCGGAGAAGCAGTGAAACTGGGATTGGGAACGAATTTTGGGGTTGTGGATTGGGGAGAAGGGTTTATCGGTTCTGTGGGAGCCGCCTCGCTTATTGACGATAAGATTGAACACGACATGCCGGAATCCGAGGCTGAGCACAAAGGCTCTGTGAAGTGGGTCGCGCTACAGGATAAGTACTTCATTTCAGCGCTCATTCCAAAGACTGGTGCGTCCGCTTGGCCCAAGAAGCAAGGAGAAAAACTTGTATCCACGGCGATTCGCTTGCCGATCGATCCCTCCGGAGCACCTCTCGAACTCCAACTATTTGCCGGCCCCAAGGAATTTGACACGCTCCAGAATCTGCAAGTTAGACTCGAGGATACCATCGATTTTGGATGGTTCCTGTTCGGGAGCTGGGACACGGTCAGGGCCGTGGCCAAGCCCATCTTCTACGTCCTGCGGTATATCAATGATTACACGCATAATTATGGACTGACGATCATCCTCCTCACCGTCATCATCAAGCTCCTGTTTGTTCCCCTGCAATACAAAAGTTACACGTCGATGAAAAAAATGCAGGGAATCCAGCCGAAAGTGGCGGCTGTCCAAGAAAAATTCAAGGACGATCGTGACCGCTTGAACAAGGAGCTGATCAAGCTGTACCGAGATCACAAAGTCAATCCCGTGGGTGGCTGTCTTCCGATGTTATTGCAGATGCCGGTATTCGTGTCGCTGTTCAATATTCTGTACATGACGATCGATTTGCGCCAAGCGCCGTTGGGGTTGTGGATCACCGATCTGTCGCTTCAGGATCCCTACTACATTCTGCCGATCATCATGGGAATCAGCATGATGGTGATGCAAAAGATTCAACCGACGACCATGGATCCGACTCAAGCAAAAATGATGTTGATGTTGCCGGTGGCCATGACATTCCTGTTCGTCAATTTTCCTGCCGGCCTCGTGTTGTATTGGTTGACCAATAACGTGCTCACGATCGTGCAACAGTTCGTCACGGATCATTTTTTCTTTCGCGCTCCCGCCGTCACACCGACGACGGACGAACAAGGCGGCAAGAACTGATGCTCCGCCGGTTTCGCTTGATATGACTGATCCTCCCAAACCTGTGTGAACATGCCGACCTTTGGAGCGCCCGAGGATACGATTTGTGCGGTGGCCACTCCAGCCGGTGAAGGCGGTATTGGGATCGTTCGGATCAGCGGGCCCCATGCCGTTGACATCGCGAGCCGCGTTGTTCATTTACGATCGGAGAAATCGCTTCGCACGCTCGCTTCTCACACACTGTACCTGGCTGATGTTCTCTTTCCGCCTGCTCTTTCATTCGGTAGCCATTCAGGCTCTCAGGCCAGTCATTCGACCGAGCAGATAATCGACGAAGGCCTGGTGGTCTATATGAAGGCTCCTCGATCGTTTACAGCGGAGGACGTGGTGGAGATCCACTGCCACGGAAATGGGCTGGTCCTGCAACGAGTCTGTCAGGCCTGCATCGTCGCCGGAGCCCGGCTCGCACAACCAGGAGAATTTACCAAACGAGCCTTCTTGAACGGCCGCCTGGATTTGTCTCAGGCTGAGGCTGTGCTGGATACCATCAGAGCCACGTCGGAACTTAGTCTCAAGTTGGCACAGCGCCAGCTCCGCGGCGAACTTGCGCAGCAAGTCCATCGACTACGCAGTGATCTCGTCAGGCTATTGGCCCATCTCGAAGCAGGAATCGACTTCGCGGAGGAAGATATTACGTTCGTTCGACGCGAGGAGATGACGGCGTCCTTCCAGCAGGCATTGGATCATATTCGGCGGATGTTAGCGACTGCCGAGACTGGACGAGTCCTGCGCGAGGGAGTTCGCACGGTGATCGTCGGGGAGCCCAATGTCGGCAAGTCGAGTTTGCTGAATTGCTTACTCCGTGAGAATCGAGCGATTGTGACCGACATTCCCGGCACAACTCGTGACATTATCGAAGAGTCGATCGTCTGGTTTGGTCTGCGACTCACGTTCATGGATACCGCTGGGCTGCGTGATACAACTGACCCCGTTGAACTGGAAGGTATCCGTAGGTCCATGGAAGCTCAAGAACAGGCGGATATAGTCTTGCATGTCTTGGATGCCGCTCGGCTGACACCGGACCTTGATGACCTTCGTCTCCTCCCCCTTCGTCCTGAAAGCTTAGTGTTGCTGAATAAGATCGATCTGATCGATGCTGCATTAGTGCCGGCGCTAATCGACGCACTTCACGCTCGCACCCAGCGGAAGGTGGTGCCCATTTCCATTCAAACGGGCGAGGGGCTTGAAGCCTTGAAATGTGCCATTCAATCACAATTTGTGAAACCAGCTTTCGAATCCGGTGAAGGTGTCGTTATCACTCATGTTCGGCATCAAGGGGCACTTGAGCGCGCCGCGGCGTCGCTCGAAGACGCGCTCGTCTCCGTCCAACGGGGCATAGAGCCCGAGTTTGTGGCGGTCGATCTCCGTGGGGCATCTGACGCCTTAGGCGAGATTGTCGGAACCATTACGTCCGACGAAGTGTTGAATGAGATTTTTTCTGAGTTTTGTATTGGGAAATGAAGGAACCAATGGCGACTGTATTTGACGTCATCGTGGTGGGCGGCGGTCACGCTGGGTGCGAAGCTGCCTTGGCTGCTGCGCGAATGGGTTCGAAAACCTTACTCCTGACGATGGAGCTCAGCCGAATCGCACAGATGTCGTGCAACCCTGCCGTCGGTGGGATCGCGAAGGGACACCTCGTGAAGGAAATCGATGCGCTCGGCGGCGAGATGGGGCGAAACACAGATCGCGCCGGAATTCAATTTCGATTCATCAACACGAGCAAAGGACCCGCAGTGCGGGCATTACGAGCCCAATGCGACAAGTCGCTCTACCGCATGGCCATGCAGGAGACGCTCGCCTCGCAGGAGCATCTGACCCTAACGGAAGGAGTCGTGGATCGACTGCTCGTAGCCGGAGGTACGGTCACCGGGATTGTGACGGGCTCGGGTGAAACGATCGAAGCCAAGGCAGTCATATTGACTTCAGGTACTTTCCTTAAGGGTCTTATCCATATCGGGCTTAACCATTTCCCGGCTGGTCGCGCCGGTGAAGCTTCAGCCGAACACCTATCGGATTGCATGCGGGATCTTGGGTTTGAAGTCGGACGGCTCAAGACCGGGACTCCTCCCCGATTGGACAAGGCGACGATTGATTTCTCCACGATGATTCCTCAGCCCGGTGATTCCCCTCCCCCTCCTTTTTCCTATCGAACTCGGCACATCACGACGAGACAAGTTCTCTGCCATTTGACCTATACCAGCCCAGCGACACACGACATCATTCAAAGGAATCTCGACCGCTCGCCGCTTTACAGCGGCATTATCGAATCTACCGGACCTCGATATTGTCCCTCCATCGAGGATAAGGTTGTCCGTTTCGCTGAGAAGGAACGGCACCAGATCTTTATTGAGCCCGAAGGCCTGGACTCGATCGAATTTTATCCGAACGGTATTTCAACCAGCCTGCCTGTAGATGTCCAAACCGCTATGCTGAAAACCATTCGTGGGTTAGAGCAGGCCAAAATACTCAAACCTGGCTATGCAATTGAGTACGATTACTTCCCACCTCGCCAGCTTTACCGAACACTCGAAACAAAACAAGTCGCTGGCCTCTATCACGCCGGACAAATCAATGGGACTTCCGGATATGAAGAAGCGGCGGCGCAGGGTTTGGTGGCCGGCATTAATGCCGTTCTGAAGATGCGGGAGAAACCTCCTCTCACCCTCGACCGATCACAAGCCTATATCGGAGTACTCATCGATGATCTCATTACGAAAGATGCTTACGAACCATATCGAATGTTCACGTCGCGAGCTGAGTATCGGTTGCTTCTCCGCCACAACAACGCAGACCTTCGACTTATGCCCATTGGATACGAGATTGGTCTGATTTCAGATGAAACGTACGCGAGGTTCTTGCGGAAGAAACGTCTGATCGAGATGGAGATCGAGCACCTGAATACCGTTAGACCGTCATTCACCGAAGAAGTCCGTCTGCAAACCAAAGGCACCTATCTCGAAAATGCCTCATCTGCCATGACCATGGCACAACTTCTTCGCCGACAGGAAGCGAGTTATTACGAACTCCTAGGAGCTTTTAGAATGCCGACCATTCCAGAGATGGAAATTGGGGAGGAAGTCGAACTCCAGATCAAGTACGAAGGCTATGTACGTCGGCAGATCCAGCAAGTGGAGAAATTTAAGAAGCTTGAACAGAAATCGATTCCTTATGCGTTTGATTACAATTCTGTTCCAGGTTTTTCCAGAGAGGTTAGAGAGAAGTTCATGAGCGTAAGACCTGAGACGGTTGGCCAGGCATCAAGAATATCTGGAGTAACTCCAGCTGCCATATCATTACTTCTAGTCGCGATAGAAAAGAACAGGCGTCAGCTCCCTCCCATGCATCAAGTAGTTTCATGAAATCAGATCCGGCCAACCTTTCCTATTGACCTCTATCAAGTATCAGCGTAATTGTTCCACGTGGAACAATCGCCTTCGTCGCTGTTGCAAAAAAGTTCTGCTGAAATTGGTATTCCACTCAGTACCGACCAGGTGCAACAGTTCATACTGTACCTTGAACAGCTTCAACTCTGGAATCGATCAATCAATCTCACCAGCATTACTTTAAATGACGAGATTATCATCAAACACTTTGTAGACTCTCTCGCCGCACTCCGAGCTGAAGATATCAAGGTTGGAGCCAGACTGCTTGATGTCGGTACAGGAGCGGGTTTTCCAGGAATTCCTTTAAAAATTGCGAGATTAGACTTAAATCTGACTCTCGTTGAGCCAGTGGTAAAGAAAGTCTCCTTCCTTCGCTTTCTCATTGGCCTTCTTAGACTACCAAATGTTGACATATTCAATGGCACTCTAGAGAGATTCATAAACGAACATTTGCCATATGAACTGTTTGACTACATGACCACTCGTGCATTGAAACAGGACTTTATTTTGAAAGACGGCAGGAAACTCCTTCGACAAGGAGGAAAAGCCATTCTCTACTCGTCACAACCGATCGATCGATCTGATCTTTCATCCGACTGGTTATTAGTTGGTGAATACTCATTTCAACTTCAGAAAGACTATGGACAGAGAATTGTTTCTATCGTTATACCTTCGGTCTGAAAAAAATACCCTTGCTGTTCCACGTGGAACAATTCTTCTGTAGGAGCTTTTCAATGGGAAAGGTCGTTGCAGTTGCAAATCAAAAAGGCGGAGTTGGTAAGACGACTACGGCGATAAATCTATCATCCGCTATTGCCTTAGAAGGGAAAACTGTTTTACTCATTGATATGGACCCCCAGGGAAATGCCACCAGTGGCCTTGGCATTGATCATGGGACATTAAAGAGCACGACGTACAGTTGCCTTGCTAAAACCAGTACGATTCAAGAATCTTCAATAGAAACATCAGTTTCAGGACTTTCACTCCTGCCAGCCAATGCGGATCTTGCTGGAGCTGAAGTTGAACTTGTCACTATTGAGGGCCGTGAAAGTCATCTCAAGTCCATCATTAGTGAGATCAGAGAAGTCTATGATTATATTTTTCTAGATTGCCCTCCGGCCCTTGGAATCCTCACCATTAATGCTCTTACCGCCGCAGATTCTGTTCTCATACCAGTTCAATGCGAATATTATGCAATGGAAGGTCTGACCAGACTCATTAGGAGCATCGATCTTGTCCGTCAATCGTTTAACTCACGCCTCGACCTGGAGGGAATCGTCCTGACGATGTTCGACTCTCGTAATAGCTTAGCCAGACAGGTAGCAGAACAAGTACGCTCTCACTTCATTGATAAGGTGTATCACGCTGTCATCCCCCGTAACGTCTCGCTCGCCGAAGCTCCGAGTTACGGCCGACCCGGAATTTTGTACAACGTAGCATCGGCTGGCTCGCAATCTTACGTACATTTAGCTAAGGAGTTTATTGCCAATGGAGAAAAAAGCTCTCGGTAAAGGTCTTGGTGCTCTCCTCCCATCCTCCAGGGTGAGCCCCCCTACTGAGCCGACCGATGTCCAAAGGATACGGATCGACACTATTGTCCCCAATCGCTATCAACCGCGACACACCTTCCCGCCGGACGAACTCGCTGAACTGACGGCTTCCATCAAGGAGAGCGGCGTGCTTCAGCCGATTATGGTCCGCCGCAAGGGGGACGGCATGTATGAACTGATCTCTGGAGAGCGTCGGTGGCGCGCATCAAAAGAAGCCGGTCTCGAGACCATTCCCGTTATCATTCGCAATTGCAGTGATCAAGAATCACTCTTGTTGGCATTGGTTGAAAATCTCCAACGCGAAGACCTGAATCCCATGGAGACTGCACGCGCCTATTCGCGCATGATGAATGAGTTCGGCCTCACACAAGACGCCATCGCCGCGAAGGTCGGTCGTGATCGCTCTTCCGTGGCGAACTTCGTTCGATTGATCCATCTTCATCCTGAACTCCAGGAACTCGTCCAAGGAGGCACTCTGACAACGGGTCATGCGAAAGCTCTCCTCGGCCTTTCATCCCCGGAAGACCAGTTGAAGATCGGCAAAATGGTAGCGTCCGGAGCTCTGTCGGTCAGAGAGACAGAAAGACTCGTAGAGCTCTCCCTTGCAGGAAAGAAGCGGCAGCCCAAAGCGTCTCCCAGTTCCCCATGGGCGGACCTCGAAGCCAGATTACAGAAACGCTTAGGCACGAAAGTAACGATCCACTCTCAAGACCAAGGAGGGAAGATCGTCATTCATTATTTTTCCCCTGCCGAACTTGACGGCATTGTGGAAACTCTGCTCAGCTAAGTGGCATCGTGTCTCGGTACCCGCACACGCCCCTAAATGGGTTCTCGTTGGCGTTTCCCACCTAGATGGCCGCTAAATATTTCGGCGGACCCGACCGATATATCCTTTAACGATACGGACTCCGCCCTTCGGTCGGACTCCCCTAGCCCAAATCGTGAGAGGAGGCGAGCATATGTGGAAGGACAAACAAGACGGCAGGCGTTCCGACGAGGTTGACATTGAAGGCAATGGATCGAGCCTTGAACCTATGCGGCACGAACCCGGCCAAGATGTCAGCGCGTTCGTCGGCAAGGGCGTCGTGTTCAAGGGCACAATCACCTATAACGGAACCGTACGGATTGATGGGACTCTTGACGGAGAAATCCATACCGATGGCATCCTGCTGGTCGGCGAAGAAGCCGTCATCACAGCGAAAGTGACGGCCGGCACGATCGTCTGTAAGGGAAAAATTACAGGGGATATTCACGCCCGAGATAAAATGAAGCTGCGAGCACCTGCGATCATCAACGGTGGAGTCACCACGCCGATGCTGTCCATGGAAGAAGGCGTCCTCTTCAACGGTACCTTGGAGATGGAACACGCCGACTCCACATCCCAACGTGACACCACCCATCTCCGTGCGGTTGGAATATCGGATGAACCCGCCATCCGGAGGGTTCCCGCCTAGAGCATGTGATACACTAGACGACACAGAGAGGGGAGGATCTTCTCGCTGAATAAGCCCCTCTCTCCTGTCCAATCCCACTTGCGTCAGGACGCCGCTTCCTCGGTTTTGGTCACAAGGAGCAAGGACAACTGATGTGGGCCCTAGGCGAAAAAAGCGCTCAGGACACCAGCGACAGTGATAATTTCACCTTCCTCGGAAAGGGAGTCGATTTCAAGGGTGTTCTCAACTTTGATGGGACCATCCGCATCGACGGACGCGTTGAAGGGGAAGTTCATACCACCGGGACTCTCATTATCGGAGAGCAGGCGGTTATCAAAGGCATTCTTTCCGCCGGCACCCTCATGACCAGCGGCAAGGTCAACGGCACCGTCACCGCCACGACCAAAATTCAAATCCTTAAGCCCGGAGTGCTCATCGGCGACATTCGTACACCAGGCATTTCGATCGAAGATGGCGCGCACTTCCATGGCATGTGCGATATGGGAGCTCATAAGTGGGTCGATGAGAGCCAACCCTCATCCAAGAACGTTCACGATTTAGCATCCCATCGAGGCAAGACTCGCGTGGTAGACCTCTAGCCCTTTGTCGACTCCTCCCGGTACAATGTCGGTCCAATGACTCGCCCAACCGTCCTCCTCGGTATGAGCGGTGGAGTGGACAGCTCTGTCGCAGCCTCATTGCTCGTACACCAAGGCTACGAGGTGCACGGCATTACCCTCCAGGTATGGGAACACGAGGACGAAACCGCGGCAACATCGAAAAAATGGCAGGAACGGAGCTGCTGTAAGGTCGGCATCGCCAAGCACGTCGCCAAACTTCTTCACATCTCGCACGAAGTCATCGATACGCGCGACATCTTTCAGAAAGGAGTCATCGATGACTTTCTCCACGGCTATACGACCGGCACCACACCCAATCCATGTGTCCGCTGTAACGAGAGAGTGAAGCTTCGGGGCCTCATCGATCTCGCCGCCGCCCGCAACATCAACTACGTAGCGACCGGCCATTATGCCCGTCTCCAAAACTATGAGGACACTCGGGTTCTGGCACGGGCAACCGATGAGCGCAAGGATCAAACCTACTTTCTCTACCGCCTCAATCCTCACTGGCTGCCCAAGCTCCTCTTCCCTCTTGGCCACCTGACAAAATCGGAGGTCTGGAGAGAAGCCGAGGTCTTAGGGCTCCCAGCCGACGAGCTGAAGGAAAGTCAGGAGATCTGCTTTGTCACTCAAGGAGACTACCGTACCTTCATCGAGAAGGAGCTTCCCGAGGCCAAACAACCAGGCCTTTTTATCAATGAGATGGGGCAACCTCTTGGTCGCCACGACGGCATTGCGTTCTATACACCCGGCCAACGACGTGGCCTTGGTATAGCGACAGGCCAACGGCTCTATGTTCAACAGGTACGCCCAGAGAGCAATAGCGTCGTGCTCGGACCGGAAGAATCCCTCAACAGACAAGAATGTACGGTAAGCGATCTCAATCTCTTTGCAGCCCGTTTATTGGAAAAACCGGCGGAGGTTCAGGTCAAAGTCCGCTACGCGACTCCCCCGTCACCAGCCATTCTGTCGCCGGCCACCTCCTCGAGCATCCGCATTCGGTTCCAGGTGCCTCAACGGGCGCTCAGTCCAGGCCAATCCGCCGTCTTCTATGATGGCGACCATGTCCTCGGCGGAGGAATTATCCAACCGTTCTAACTCCACTCAATCGCTCTGTTCTTCTTGACTTGTCCTGCAATCTTCCTATAGCCTTCGCAACGACGGGTGCAGAGGAGCAATCTCTCTATGTCCGGGACCGCTGCAGTTGAGGTCCAAACTCATCACCTTCTTTTGAGGTCCTGATGTTCGGGTCATTTGGGTGGATGGAATTACTGCTGATTTTGATCATTGTCTTGATCATTTTCGGCGCAGGTAAACTTCCTCAATTGGGCGAAGGCCTCGGTAAGGCTATCAAAGGCTTCAAGAAGTCTGTGCATGAAGCCGATGCCATCGACGTCACACCGGCCGAACAGTCTCAGCAGGCCCAGCCACAGGCAACTCCGTCAAATCAGGTCGGCGCTCAATCAGACGCCTCACCATCGCCCGCTTCCCAATCGACGCAGTCGGGCCAGGTGAAACAAGGGTAAACGGGCCTGAGTGCGCTGTGCCGACGAGACAGCGAAATATTAACGGCAGTACCTTTGCCAGCACCGTGACGCATGTTTGGATTGGGAGCCAGCGAGATCTTAATTATTCTGGTGATCGCCTTTCTCCTATTTGGTCCCAAACAACTTCCTGAAGTCGGACGGCAAGTCGGGAAGGCCATCAAAGGCTTTAAAGATACAGCTGAAGATCTTCGCAAGTCCGTGGAGCCGGAACTGAATATGATTCAGCAAGAAGTCAAGATGGTCGAACAGGACCTTCAAGCTTCCTTGAAAGAAGCCGAAGAAGAAATTACGGCCGCAGGTACCCCTCCGGAGGAGGCTCCCGCATCCATCAGCAAGTCGGGTCAGATGTAAACTAACCGCACATGATCAATGCAGTGATTTCACAAAGAGGACACGGGCTACAGAAATTCCCCGCTATTTCCCCTCTCATGCTGAGAGACCTGCGGACATCGACCTAATTCTTTTTCAGAGCATGGCTACCCTAGAGACGACTCCTGAGCCTCGAGTTCAGGGACAGTGGCGGACGGTCTTCCTCGCGGTCATGACGGCGGCGGTCGGACTCATGGCGTCGTCCAGTCCAGCCCAAAGCGCCTTCGAATTACCACCGGGTGAAAAGATTACCAATCCGATCGTGATCGGCCGCGGTATCCCTCAAAAGGAAGCCTACGAACCGTTCGACCCCAGAATCGGTAGGAACTTTGATCTTCGCAATCTGTGGATGCGCGCCGACCTTCGCGTCCGGCCTGAATACCGCAACAATGTCTGTTTCGGCGGCGGGATCGGAGCGGCTGGACAATGTAATGCCCCGGGTATTGCTCCCAACAGCCTGATCGGCAAAGCCAACGATCAATTTGTCCAGCAGATGACCCGACTGGGGATCGGCTACGATCTGTCCCCCGATGTCAATTTTTACCTCGAACTTATTGATTCTCGCACCTGGGGTGGAAACGGAACGCCGGTCGGCGCCGGAGGCGCGGGGAATAACGGAGATCCCATTATCCATACATGCGGCTCGACACCCAGTCAGGGTGGACGGCCAGTCTGCTCACTGGGCATACGAGCCGGTTACATGTTGATCCGCAATTTTGCCGGGATACAGGGCTTGGGGCTAAAAGCGGGTCGTCAATATCTCGTTTTCGGGGACCAAAGTTTGTTCGGCCACTTCGATTGGGCCAACACAGGTTTCTCCTTCGACGGGGTCATGGTGCAGTATAGCCACAGCATCATGGATACCCATGCCGGATGGTTTCGGACAGCGGAAACAGACCTCTTACAAGGGGCGGCCCTCGGGAGCGGAAACCCGAATATCGGGGGGACCGGTCAAGCAAGAAACGCGGCTGGGGATGCAGATCTCTTTATCTTGTACAACCAGATCAAAGCGGTCCCAGGGTTCTTGATTGAACCATTCTATGCCTATTACAAGAGCAACCTCGGCGGTGGAGACATTTCTTCCCAAGGGCTGGGCACCCCAAAGCACGGCAATCAAACCCGCCATACCGTCGGAACACGTGTGGCCATGAAAAAAGGCTATTTCGATGCTTCCAGCGAAGTGGTCTATCAGTTCGGCCAGATGGGGGACACAGCTGCCAGTGCCAGCGCCCTCTGTGGCGACCCTGGAGGAGAGGGGAAATGCCTTCACATCAATGCGTGGGCGACGAGAAACTGGATCGGGTATACGGCCTTCAATCTACCGGGCAAACCACGTATCGCCTTCAATTTCGACTATGCCTCCGGCGACGGCCGAGCGAATTGTACTCTCAACGCTGCCTACGGCGATTGTAAGACCGCCAACACCTTCGAAAACTTCTTCCCGACGAATCACATTCACATGGGATACATGGATGTCATAGCGTGGAAGAACATGATGAGCTTCTCAGGCAACTTCCAGGCACGCCTGACCAAAGACGACCACATCGAACTCTGGTACACCAACATCCACCTTGCGAACGCTCGCGACAATTGGTATCGCGCAAGCCAGGGTGTCTATGTCTTCTCGCGGCCGGACAACACCGCGACCCATATCGGTGACGAAGTCGATGTCGTCTGGACCCATTTCTTTATGAACGGAATGGTCGCCTTTCAAGGCGGGTATGGTCACCTGTTCCCTGGTCCGTATATTTCACACAATTTGGGACGCCGGGACGTCGGACAAGATTGGGCCTATGTCCAACTCTGGATAAACTTCTAGCAGGCTCAGGCTATTGAACAATTCCTCCAACGCTGTTTCCCACCTGGCCGAAGCGGCTTCGCGAGGCAGGTCACATCGCACGCCTCGCCTCTTCGCTCGCTGCGGCCTTGCTGAACGGCCCTTTTGAACCCCTGCTAGCCTATCCTCGCCACACCCCTTCTTTCATGACGCGACAGCGTCCCTCTACCGCCAGACTTCATGGCCCTATGAGCCGGCCTGCTGTCATTAACTGTTCCCGCAGTTCACCATAGTTCCGCGTCACGGGAAACCGAGGGAATTCTTTCGGTAGATGCTCGGGAGGACAAAAGAAAAATCCGGCGTGAGCTTCACCCAGCATGGCCGTATCGTTGTATGAATCACCTGCCGCCAGCGTCAAGAAGTTCAGCGATTTGAGGGCAGCCACTGCGTGCTTCTTGGGATCCTGCATTCTCATGTGGTAGTTCATGATGCGCCCATTCCCGTCGATCTCCAGCTGATTGCAGAAGAGCGTCGGAAAGCCCAGCTGCCGCATGAGGGGCTGGGCAAACTGATAGAAGGTGTCGGACAGAATAATGACTTGGCAACGTTCGCGCAGCCATGCGAGGAACTCGGGTGCGCCGTCCAACGGCCCCATCTTGTCGATCACATCTTGAATGTCGCCGATCTTCAACGCATGCCGATCGAGAATGTCCAGCCGCTGCCTCATGAGCTTGTCGTAATCGGGCATCTCGCGAGTCGTGATCTTCAAATCAGCAATGCCGGTCTTCAGTGCGACATTGATCCATATCTCCGGCACGAGCACTCCTTCCAGATCTAAACACACCACCACTGGCTTCTCCATGGAATCTCTCCTCTTCATTCACTCTATAATGCTGATATGGCCCTTATCCGATAGAGTCTCGGGGGGGTTCGTGAGTCGACTGGCTTAAGAAACGCCACGTCTTGTCCAGCGCGCCGTCGAGTAATTCGACACCCTTCCACCTGTGCCGATTCTCTTGTTCATGAGCGTTCGCCCAGTCCAGCGCGACTGGGAGGGGGATCAACCTTGTCGGAGCCTTCCTCAGCTCTTGCCATAACAGCCCCAAAACGGTGCTGACCAGCACAGGCGCTGAAATGGGCGCCACAGCATTGTTGATCAGGTCGTCACAGCGCTCGGGAGGCGAACTCACCAGCAACTCCCGACATGCCGCAGGACGTGCCTCATAGATCGTGCATGTCTCTTCTTCAAGGAAGGGGCAGGGCAGTCGCAGAGCATAGTACTCACGGTTCACCGTTTCCAGAGCATCGTCGTTCGGCTGTTCCGGAACATTGCAGAGTCCTAAGAGTCGTTGCCAGAGCCCCTGTGACAGCAGTCGAGATTTCGTTTCCGCGAACCGTGCCGCAATGCGCGCCTGTTGGTCGGTCGGACGCGAGCGGAGCCACTCCTCTAACGCAAACGCTTCCGGGGCCGACAGGGGGACCAACATACGACAGCAAGCCGCACATCCCTTGTGGCACGAAGGCGGTTTACCCGCATCGACCGAACGCGCCACTTCGAGTGCGTGGGCTTCTTCCCCCAAACGTCGTATCAATGGGACGATGGCCGTGACGGGCACGAATCCGGTCGGCACCTCCACGGCGGTGGTAATTTGACCGGCAGAGGTGTTGAGCGCAATCTCGAAGTGCTCGGTTGTGGGAGGGGTCATCATCTCGACGGGCTCGGAATGCTTATGTACCGCAGATAGAAACTAATATGCCGGCGCACGGTGAATCAAGGGCCGTCATTCCAGCAAAGGTGGCCCAGATCCACCTCCCAGCTCGCTCCTCTCCCACGGCGCTCCCATCAGTTTTTTCATCTTTCTATTCCAGGCTCCGACAGATCCTACTGGCTCCTTTGCCCTAGCCCAAACGGACTCCCGCATAAGGCCATCTTTGGGTCTTGCGTGTCTTAAGAAAAGGCGTAAAGTTTATCGTGCGCGGGTACACCGACCCTGTCGAACATGAGATAGCCAATGAGATGTCGTCACTCATACGAGTCAGCGAGGTGTACCCCCGCTTAATCACCGCCTCTCACTTCCTGTCCCCTCCGCGCAATAATCCTTCACAATAGCCATCTTGCCCTGTCGACTCAGCAAGCGTTGCCGATCTTGCTCCTTCCATAAAGAAGTTCGATAATGGCCGCATGCCGCAGCCGATCGCGTTTTCTGGCCATGTCATAGGTCTGCTCAAAGAGTATATGCGGGACCTTGTCGATCAGGCCACGCAAGAGCAGCGATCCCAACAACAGTTCGGCTTTACTGCCCTTCCCTATCGACCCGATCAAGCCTTTTCCGACCTTCTTGCCCTGCTGGACGATCGCATCGAATCGGAAGGTGTCCAGGTAGGGCTGCCGAACACGTTTCTCCATGACATGTGGACGCTCTGTAATGAGGCCCTACCGCTGGTAGCCGACCGCGTGTGGCTTGAGGTCAATCTTGACGGCTCAAGCATCGGGAAAGCGCGGCTCAGGGAACTCACTTATCACTTTCTCATCCAGTTTATCGAGTCTCGTTCACGAGAGAGAAGTTGATCCAAGACAGAAAGAAAGAGGAAGGAATGGGACCCAAAAGGTATTGGTTGATGAAGTCAGAGCCTTCCGCATTCTCCATTGACGATTTGATACGATCTCCCGAAAAGACAACCTGTTGGGACGGCGTACGCAACTATCAAGCGCGCAATTTCATGCGCAGCATGGCAGTCGGCGACCACGTCCTCTTCTACCACAGCAACGCTGATCCACCGGCGGTCGTGGGCATCGCGGAAGTCACCACAAGCGCGTATCCTGATTCAACGCAATTCGATAAAAAGGACACTCACTATGATCCCGCGAGCAAGCCTTCGCGACCCAGATGGGACATGGTCGATATCAGATTTGTTCGTAAATTCGTTCGTCCGTTGCCTCTGGAGGAATTGCGAAAAGAACCGACGCTCACAGGAATGGTCTTACTGCAGAAGGGGTCTCGGCTTTCGGTTCAACCGGTCAGCGCGCTCGAATGGAGACACATCCTCCGACTAGCCGGCCGTTGAGCCGGCCCGGGTCTTAGATACTCGCTTTTCCGTCATCCATGTATCGGTGTTGCCAGTCCAGCCAGGCGTGGCCCAGCTCGTGGGCAAGAATGTATCGGCGGCGGGTCACGGGAAGTCGTTTCCGCACGTAGATCGTCTTGGTGTCGTCATCCCAAATTCCATCGGCATTCGCATCGCGCTTATCCATCTCCGCGTCGGATAACTGTCGAACGGTAATCCGATAACCGAACGGAAGGACAACCTGATTGGGTATGCGCAACATTTTCTTTCGTTCTCGAAGCATCGTACCCATTGCTCACTCACCCTTCCTCCTACCGTGAAATAGCCTACCATAATGGACCAGGCTGAGTGTTGCTATTTTTATTGCCGTTTATCAATTACTTACGATTTATTTGCCTCACCCCACGCTGAAGCGACTTTTACCTTATCATCATCATAACCTTTCCCTCCTCCACTAAATTTGTGTATGATTGCCTCATGGAATCTGCATGTGATGACCAGCTCCTCCACACCTATCCCACCTCAGTCCGCCTGGTCGGAGTCAAGATCAGGAACCGTGGAGAGGTCAAGAAGTTAGGCGCCGTCAGCGTACCCTTGCGCAACGGAGATCCCGTTTTACTCGAAGTGGATGGAGAAGCCACGTACGGGATCGTTTATACCGAGCCGTACACCACCCCCTTTATTCCTCCTATGCGCGCGATGAAATCCATCTTGCGAAAGCCGAATACTGAAGAAACCGCGTTGATCGGCAGACTTGAGCGGCTCTCCGAGGAGGCTGCCGCCTATTGTCGAACGAAAGCGATGGAACTTGGCATCCATCTGAAGCTGGTTGAGGTTTATGGAGCCATGAACCGCCGGCAACTGACCTTTGTCTACACGGCTGAGGACCGAATCGATTTCCGAGAGCTGGTCCGAGACCTGGCCCGTCGTTTCGGCGGCCGGATTGAAATGCGTCAAGTCGGGGTACGCGAGGAGGCCAGACGCCTCGGTGGCATCGATACCTGTGGCTTGGTTCTTTGTTGTGCCAGTTTTCTGACCGATGTGAAGCCGATCTCGGCCAAGCAAGCGAAAAAGCTCGACCTACCGATCGACGACCCTCGTTTGCTGGGCGTGTGTGGCAGGCTGAAATGCTGTTTGATGTTCGAGATGATGGACGCCCAGGAGAAGATCGTCCCTCAGGCTCAACACCTTATTACCCCGACCCGGCCTGATTCTCCTTCCTCACCAACGCTCCCTTCGTAGTTCGCACAGGGCGTACGTCCCTGTCCTCGTGCGACGTTGCCCCATGCCTATCCGAATCCTTTTTCCATAGATGACCTCTCATAGCCAGACTAATGTGGAGGTCTTTCACCGCCTGGATGGGCCAGGCAAGGACTTCTCAAACCTGGGAGGCATTTGTGATGAAAAAAGGACTGTTAGCCGTTGTCGCGATGGCCGCTGTTGGATGTAGCGGAGTGGCCACCCAAAAGGCTGTCGGCGGGGAACCAACAAGCCCTGCGGTCGGATACGAGATCCATGTGCAGGCGCCCCACATGATGCCGGATGGGACCCCGGGCGGCCCGTTCCATCATTACTGCAAGGGCATTTCCGACAAGATTCTTCAATGCCTCCTGTTCGAGTCGACCGACCCAAAGGCCCCCTTGGTCGGGGTCGAGTATTTCGTGGCCAAGGATCTGACGCGAAAGCTTCCCGCCATTCAGTGGCATCGGCATTTCCACGATCATAAAGTAGAAATCGCGACCGGTCGTGTCCAAATTCTTGATATGCCGGCCGACCAGGCCGCCAAGGTGGCGGACGTGGCGGCAGGGACAGACGGCGTGATCTATCATCTGTGGCAACATGGGCAAGAATTCCCCGACGGCACCGTGAGCTTTCCGCAATCCCTTGGGCATAAGTTCACCGGCTATTCTGACAAATAAATTCGTTGGAGAAGACTGGCCAGGTCCCCTCGATGAATCGGGGAGGACCCTGGTCACAGTCCCTGTGAGCTAAGGAAGGCGACATGAGACGACCCATCCTCTGCCGATCTCTGGCCCTGACGCTCGTCACAGCCACAGCGCTCGCCCCCTGGAGCGTTGCTGTCTATGGGGCTGATGAAGCAATCCTCAAACCACGAGTGCCGGTCGATCAACTTGAGGAAGCAAGGACATGGACCAATCCCCTCCCCGCCACCCCTGAAATGCTTGAGAAGGGAAAGCAGCTCTTTCAAGGCAAAGCATTCTGTGTGACCTGTCACGGGAGAGACGGCAAGGGATTGGGAGGCGATATTGAGCCCGGTACGCTCAAAGGTCCCTTGCCACGCAATTTCACCGATCAAGACTGGCAGGCCGCCAGAACAGATGGCGAACTCCTCTGGATCTTGAAAAACGGCAGCAAAGGCACGGCGATGGCTAAGTTCATTCCGCTGGTTTTGACCGAAGAAGAAGCCTGGCAGGTCTTGCTCTACGTGCGATCGTTCGGCCAGAATCGGGACACACCACAAACTGATGGACGGCCGTAACGGATAGACGCGTGCCGTTATACAATCAAGACTCAATCGACCGGGACGACGGTTGGTCTTGGAGGAGCGATTGCATGGTCTCGCCCACCAACGCTCGTTCCACCGCCTTATCCCGACGGCGCAACAGGGCAGACACCGGATCGCTGGGATCGAGGTGGGGCAGGACCCACGGTGGGGTCCCATTGCGAACCGAATCCAGGACCTCTTTCACGAGAATCAGGTCCGGCGCCTTGATGAGACTCACCCCTTCCGGTTCCTGAAGGCGCCCCACAAACCCGTTGTCGACCAGACGTTCAACCTCTTCCTCCACCAGAGACAAGGGCATGTTCAGTTCACTCGACAGCTCCGGCAGCTGCAACGGACGATCGCCCTTGAGGTAGTGGTGCCCCAGAACGCGTAAGACGTTCAAGGCGAGTTGTTCACGAAAGACGTACGTACCCTGATCCCACAGCAGGCGGGACAAATAGGCCGTGGGATATTGGTGAAAAAAGGAGAACTGCGCCCCGATCAGCACGATCATCCATCCGGCGTAGAGCCACAGCAGGAACAGCATGAGGACGGCGAAACTCGAATAGATCGCGCTGTAACTGGCGGAGGCCGCCACGAATTTCGCAAAGACTTCTTCGGCGATGATCCAGAGAACAGCCGCCGAGACGCCGCCCGCGGCGGCCGAGCGCACCTGGACATGGGTATTGGGGATCGTCTTGTAGAAAAAACTGAACACGACACAGAGCATCACGAAGGGCACCACGTCGCCGCTCCACACCAGCAGCGTCCCGAACGGCTCCATGTCCACGAGACGCTGAACCACGGTATGACTTTGCAGTGACGCGAGCAGACCGAATGCGCTCACGACGAGCACCGGTCCCACGAGGACCGCGCTCAAATAGTCGGTAAACTTTCGTTCCCAGGTGCGCCCCTGTTTGACTTGCCAGATCGCGTTGAGCGCTTGCTCGATCTTGTCGATCAGCGAATAGGTCGTATAGAAGAGGCCGGCAATCCCTGCGGCACCCAGCACGCCGATTTTAATATTGTCGACAAACCCCACGATGGTGGACGTGATCTCCGTGCTCCTTGTGCCCAAGGGTGCCAGGGTCTGGGCCAAGAGGGGTTCGATCACATGGTGGACATCGAAGGCCTTCAACACCGAGAACATCACGGCGAGAAACGGCACCATCGACAGCAATGTCGTGTAGACCAGACCCGCCGCCCGCGCATCGAGCAGGCGATGGCGAAACTCCATGCCGACGGCAGTGGCCAGCCTGAGCGCCTGAGTACTCAACCGTTGGAGCCATGACATGGTCGTCAGATCCCTGGTCCAGAGGTCCTGCTTCGCAAATGGGGACATGCGTGTGGAGCCGGCCATAGGTCCTGCTACTCCGTGCAGGCGGTTCACATATTTATGGTACAACAGGCTCGGTGGCGAATAGATACTGAAGTGGTCAGGATACCATCCTAGGATGCATTTCCCAAGTGGAAGATACACAGCACCACAAATTGAGGCAGTTGTTAATGGGGGCACTCATGCTTAGTTGAAGCCTTGTTGGTAGTACCTTCCATACAAAGAAAAAACTCTGATCAGTTCGTAGGCAGATTCATCGCATTTTCTTGGGCTTTGACGTATCCTATCGCCCAATTCAAAACCAAACGAATTTGCCCTTCAATCCTCCTCTCCCGATCAGTGGCGTCAACTTCCATTGGCTTGCTTCTTAAGCGCTAGGCAGAACAAGACAACTCACTCTAGCGTGCTCCAGGCCTTATGATACGCTTCAATACATGAGTAGCGAGCGACTTCTCCTAGAGATCTCTTACGGCGTGAAACTCGAAGGGAGCTGAATTCTCTGTAAAATTGGAGAATTGATCTATAGCAGTGAGACCATCCAACATCACACGACGATTGAGATCTTATACGGAACCACATAGTAAATAGTTACGTGGTCACGATTGGAGTTCTATAACATCCCATTTGTCACAACGGACCCAGCAATGGTTGTTTTCGGACTGCTCGTTACTGTAATTGCAGGAGTAATCCTTTGGTCGATCCGATACCACACGCGGGTCATCGGGTATGTGGCCCACGGTTTAGAAACTCCTCGCATGAGCTGGGGACTTTGGAGCGACCGGTTGCTGCACGGTAGCTGGAGGGGTTTGCCGGTCAGAGTTCGTGCGACATATTCAAACCTGACAACTCTATCCGTAACCATTCAGCGACCCGCCCCGCCGCCAGAGCTGGACGCATGCATGACCCGTTCAGGCAGGATAGTATTCCGTTCAATCCGAAGTGGTCACTTCCTGATCCGGACGGTTGCCAGCGTATCTGAGAACGACCTGTTCAAGCCAAACAATGAACGGCTCGACGCTGACATCACTTCGTATTTCACTCGAGCGCATGTGGAGAGCGTGGTAGTCCTCCTTCGTGAGTTGGGTTGGGCTCGTTTTCTCAAGAGCAGCGACGGAATTGGGGTGTCGATGTCTGGAAGCATCGCCTCAAGTTGGAATCCCGACCAAGTGCGCGATCACATCGCCAAGACTCTAACTGAGCTTCAGAGGCTGGAGAGCTGATGCGTACTACTCTGAGATCTGATATGAGCCACTTGAGCTCACATAATCCGTAGCCAAGATTAGCCCCACCGCATTTGATGCCCCTGCCCTAGTGTGATACGGTCCGTCCTCTCATGCCGGACTCGGTTCCCTCCTTCACGCTTGTCGATGTGCCCGGCGCGGTACCGCTTCTCGGCCACCTGGGTTCGTTCAAGAAGCAGCCGCTAGAGATGCTCTCAGTCTGGTGGCGCCGGCACGGCGATGCGCTGCGCTTTCGCCTCGGCCCGAAGACACTCCATCTGTTCAGTCACCCGGATCTCGCCGAAGAAATTCTCGTCCAGCAAGCCGACCGCTTCGTGAAAGTGTATGACCCTCAGCGACCACAGGGCCTTGCGCTGGTTTTGGGCAATGGATTGGTGACCAGTTCGGGCGAGGTTTGGAAGCGACATCGGCGCATCATCCAACCGGTTTTTCATCGCTCTCGCATGGCCGCGATGGCCGATCGCATGGCCCAGGTGGGCGAGCAGCGGATTACCGCTTGGGAAAACCATGCGGGACGAACGATAGACATCGCCGCCGAGATGATGCAGCTCGCCCTTGAAGTGATCTCGCAGACAATGTTCACCACCAGCATGGCGCAACACATCGATCAGATCAGTCATGCGCTGCGCGTGAGCCTGAAGTATGCGTTCGACTCGTTTCACAACCCACTGCGTCTACCCACATGGGTACCCACCGCCCGCAACCGCGAATTTCGTTCGGTCATGCAGTTCATGGACGGGCTGATGTATGGACTGCTCGTCGAGCGGCGTCGCACCGGAGCAACCCATGGAGACCTTCTCGATCTGCTGCTTCAAGCCCGCGATGAAGAGACCGGCGAAGGACTGACCGATCGGGAGTTGCGCGACGAAGCCCTGACGATCTTTGCTGCAGGTCACGAGACCACCGCGAACGCGCTGGCCTGGACCTGGTATCTGCTCGCCACTCACCCCGAGGCGAAGGCACGGTTTCATGAAGAAGTGGACCGGGTGCTCCAGGGAAGAACGCCAACCGCCGACGACCTTCAGCACCTTCCGTATACTCGGGCCCTATTCGATGAATCGCTCCGCCTGTATCCACCGGCCCCGGCAGTCCAGCGCAAGGCCGCGACCAACACGACGGTTGGTGGGTTACCCTTGTCGGAAGGCGCGCTCGTTTTGGTCGGCACCTACAATCTGCACAGACACCCGGCCTTTTGGCGAGACCCCGACCAATTTCTGCCGGAGCGATGGTTGGATGGCGAGCGGCTCAGTTCCCGTTATGCCTATCTCCCCTTCGGCGCAGGACCTCGCGCCTGCGTGGGAATCCATTTCGCGTCAGTGGAAGGGCCACTTCTATTAGCCTTGATCGGCCGCCGCTATGATCTGCACCTGGCTCAAGAACACGTCGAGCCACAACTCATGGTCACTCTGCGGCCGAAAGGTGGCATCAGGATGATGCTCCAGCCACGACACGTGCCGGCCGTGTCGGTTGCTTAGACTCACAAAATCTTTAGCGCATTCACACGAGACGTGAGGTATGAAATCTGCTGGAGGGGTTTATCCGCGCGCGATAGATACGATAAAACGATAAAGAGCGCGCGGCGCACACGAAGTGAGGTTTGGTGGGCCGTGTAGGGGTCGAACCTACGGCCCGCTGATTAAGAGTCAGCGTCAGTTATTACCATCAGGTACTTTCATTTACTCCACTCCTTGACAGTTCAACGAGTTACGATTAGTTTCCCATTCCTGAGTACGGTCTAGGCCCTGACATTTCGCTCTTTCCTGTCTACACAGCGTCTACACCGTGGCCCGCTGATTACAAAGTTTGGAATCAAGGAGTGAGGTCACTGGAGGTTCGGTCCATGCAAAAACTCACCAAACGAATTATTGATGACACCCCGCTTCCCACATCAGGGCAAATCTTTGTCCGAGACTCAGTGCTTCGTGGATTTGCCCTCCGAGTGACCAAGGGAGCGAAGACTTTTGTGTTGGAGCGACGCGTCAAAGGGAGGGTCAGACGAATCACGATCGGTCCCTTTGGCCCTCTGACGGTTGAGCAGGCTCGTAAAATTGCAGAGGGCCATATTGGCGCGATTGCACAAGGAGAAGATCCCGCACAAACGAGACAAGATAGAATCAAAGAACCGACGTTTGCTGACCTGACGGCGCTCTATGAACAGCGGCATTTGCCGTTCAAGCGATCAGGTCGTGATGACCGTAGTCTTTTGCAATCCCGTCTGATTGAGTTGAAGACGAGAAAGCTATCCGACATCACAAGAAATGATGTAATCGTTCTGCACTCGAAAATCGGAGAGACTGCACCATATCGGGCGAATCGAGCAGTGGCGCTTTTGCGCAAGATGTTCAACCTGGCCAAAGACTGGGAAATGTTCCATGGCGAGAATCCCGCGACGAGAATTCATTTCTTCAAAGAACGAGAGCGGGATCGATTCGTTCAGCCGGATGAGCTCCCAGGAGTATTTGCCGCCATCATGGAAGAATCCGATGAATATGTCCGTGCATCGTTTTGGGCGTATGTGTTCACGGGAGCCAGGCGGGAGGAGGTTCTCTCGATGAAATGGGAAGATGTAAGCTTAGAAAGAGCGGAATGGCGCATTCCGCAGACCAAAGCCGATCGTCCCCACGTTCTGCCCCTGCCTACCCCTCTGTTGGCCGTCTTGAGCAATCTGACCAGGCAGGAGGGCAATCCATATGTTTTCGTGGGTCAGAATGGTTCTCACAGAGTGAATATTAAGAGGGCGTGGAACCGCATTCGGACGAAAGCAAAGATACTGGATGTCAGATTGCACGATTTGCGACGAACGGTTGGATCATGGCTGTCAGGAAGCGGGGAGAGCCTGCAGTTAATTGGGAAAGTTCTCAATCACAGCAACATCAGCACGACAAGAATCTATGCGCGGTTGAATCTTGACCCGGTCAGAACCGCGCTCGAACAAAATGCCAATAAGATGCTGCTGACGGTGCAAAATCACTGTGAGAAGAAAAACGGAGTCGTTAAGGGGAAGAGGTCAGTGGGCCGAGTAACACTCCCGGGACTTCAGCGATTGCTGATTAATTCGGATAATTTGGCCTCACCAAAGGCTTAAAACGCGAGGGGTTCAGTGGCTGGAATGGCATAGACGGATTGTATTCGTTGATGGGGTGAAGTGGGATTCCTGGGATCGTACTAATTGATGGGATGAAATGGATTCTTCGGGTCGTAGGCGGTGATTGGATTCAGCGGATTATCGGTACGGTACTGATTGAGTGGGTTGAAGATATTGTAGTCGGACTCTTATTTGTCGTGGAAGCTGGGTTCGGCGAGTGCAGGTGTGCCCGAGAAGAGCAGCGACAAAAGAGGGAAGAAGACAACACACGTGGCGATCCTCCAAGGATCAAAGCAGCCAGCGCATTCGGCCCATTCTTTGCCTGGAGAACAGCACAAGCAGCTAGAAAATGGCCCTGCCAACTTCTGCTGATCGCGCTGTAATCCCTGATCTAGTGAGTCAACGGGCGTGGGGGACGGTCTACTAACAACCCGAAGTCTCTTTCGAACTCCAGACTGATGATCTCATTGCTTGAGTCAGGTGACACGAACCATGATCCATCGGGATCTGCCGGGCCAAGACAGACACCTTCCTCCCCCGCGTGAGGTTCAATAAGGATTAGTACCCGTGTTCCTGATAGATTCGGAGAGCGGTTTGCCATGATCTTATGCTTATCCTATCGGTAGCATTGTACGCATGAAACATAAAGCTATCAACCGATAGGCCTACCCTTGCAAATTCCTGCCTGAAACGTTATTGGGAAATGATAGTCGTCTTAGTTATGCGGCCGCAGTAGGCTTGTTGGTGGTTATGGGGCGCTCCCTAGGAAAATAGTCTGAAGCTGAGCCGATTGATAGCAGCATACATATGGACACACTATCTTCTGAACGACGAAGCTGGAACATGAGCCGGATTAAGGGCTCCAATACAGGCCCTGAGCGGATAGTTCGTTCGATCCTGCACCGAATGGGTTACCGTTTTAGTCTCCACCGGAAAGACTTGCCTGGAAAGCCAGACATTGTGCTGCCAAAATATAAGACTGTTGTTTTCGTACACGGCTGTTTCTGGCACTGTCATAAGGGGTGCAAAGATGCGACCATGCCAAAAACACGGCCAATATTCTGGCAGAACAAGCTACTGGGCAATGCTGCCAGGGACCGGATCAAACATCGGTCCATTCGGCATCTAGGTTGGCGGGTAATAATTGTGTGGGAATGCGAAACTGAAAAACCGGCAAAGCTTATTTCGAGACTTAGTCGGCTTCTGAATGCTGAGAACCGTCTGGAGAGTTGCTGATGAATTTTTCTTATGAAAGGTCTAGCAGCCCAAGGTCGCCTTGCACATCTTTACTCACTTATCTCCAACTTCTTCATAATCTCTTCTGCAACTCTTTTTACCACAGGAATGGCTACAGAGTTACCAAACTGTCTGTATGCTTGATTATCTGAATCGCTTGGGATGAATTCTTCAGGGAACCCCTGTAGTCTGGCACATTCCTTCGGAGTTAGTTTTCTTGGGTTTCTTCCCGGCTGAGGCACGAGACACTCTTTCCCGTCTTTGTAGTACCGGGCCACTAAAGTGTTTGCAGGCCTGCTAAGGTCAGCCAGAAAGGCTGTAAATCCTGCTCCGCGATTAAGGTTGCGCTCTGTTCTGTTCTGATGCCCTGTCCACAATCGATCGGAAATCGTATAGCGGGCATCTGGGTCTTTTTTTAAGAGAATTGAACTCAGCGGCATTGGCGCGCCCGTGAAGGGGGGGAATGAAAATGTTTCTTCAGAGTCACGAAAGCAGACTATGTAGCAACGCTGGCGCCGCTGTGGGACCAGCGTGGAGGAATCCAGCATATGCGGCGAAAAAGAATATCCGAGATCTTCCCTGATGGTTTTCTCAATCGTTTGAAAAGTACGTCCTTCGTCGTGTCCCCGAAGGTGCTTAACGTTCTCCAGAAGTAAAACCCTGGGTCTTTTTGCCTTCGCAATCCGGACCAGATCAAAAAAGAGAGTTCCTTGAATCTCACATGAGAACCCATGCTTGAGGCCAAGCGACTTTCTCGCTGAAACCCCTGCCTTGCTGAAGGGTTGGCACGGGAATCCAGCAGTCAGAACATCATGATCGGGTATCCACTTGGCGATTTGCCTGTTGGAAATATCATCGCCTGTAAAAGCTCTAATATCGCCAAACGGCATTTCTCCGAAATTTCTTTCATAAGTTCGCTGTGCATGGCGATCCCACTCGCTGGAGAAAACACACTTGCCGCCAAGACTTTGCAACGCGATGCGAAATCCGCCGATGCCGGCAAACAAGTCAATGAAGGTAAACCGTGGTCGATCGACTGGAGGGAAAGGCAAACTACTGAAGTCGATTCTCCAATTACATTCAGAACTCTCTTTGCTCCGCTTGCCTCGCTTGATTTTGAACTGACCAGAATCTGCCTTCATTGACAGGAGCATCCGCCAATCCTCTCCCGCCTTCCTGCCGAGGATCAGCGGACTTGTCTCTGGCGATTGGATCCAGTGTGAGGCGATCGCTTCGAGTTGTGTCCGGGCATCCTCGGGCAGTGACTCCACCGCTGTCGAACCGATAATAAGATCCAGTGCGTCCTTGTACCCAATCACTCCAGAATATTTCTCCTTGGTGCCCTTGGGCTTGGCCTGACGAATTAAAACTTTACTCCTGAATTCATGCACAGGGCTAATCACTTAGGCATCTCATAGAATGAAGTTGATCTCTCCATGCATGTATCGGTTGCAAACTAAGCCTGTGTGCTAGAAATCGTCCCAAAGTGACGATTCCACTCATTTGACGGCATAGCGCCGAGAAATAGTTCCGCTTCGCGCTCAAACAGAAACCAGATATCACCTGGCCGCGGCTTGAATCCACGTCGTTCCGAGAGGTACAAGCGTAGTTCCTCTCTCTCCGGCTTTGGATAAATGAGGTTCAGTCCGATCTGTTTTCCAGTCGGATACAACAGGAATTCTTTAAGTGCACCGTCCGGGGCCAATCTGACCGACCCGCTGTGAATCCGCCCGCCAAAAAATAAGTTGGCTAACTGAAATTCATCATCGGTTAGCGTAACTTGCGAGTCTGCAAACTCTCTTGCTGTCAAGATTGAATATGCTCCTGTATGTGAGCAGAAAAATCGATTGTGGATGTCTTTAAAGCGCATTCATTTTAGACCAAGGTACTCATTCATCTCTATTAAGAATGCCGGCTGAACGGGCCTTCTCGATCATAGCCGAGCCGTGTTTTGCCTGCTTTACCGATGGCAAACGGATCCAGCCTTCGGCAGCATAGCTGGCGAGTGTATATGCAACACCACGCTGCCATTCTTTGAGTTCCCCGGACTTCTGTCCCCAAGCAGAAATTGTTAGCCATTGTGCGGCACTCAACTCCTTACACAGAGCGATGTTGTTATGATCATGAGGGGTTAACCGCTCTCCACTGATTGAGTCTGGTCCTGCCGCGCCATCACCATTGGCACCCGTTGAGGAAATCAACTCCCGATCAAGAGCGGGAGGGATATTCCAGTCTAATGAACGGATATAATCCCAGCAGGCTTGAGATTTGAACGACTCTTCAATATGTTTGCCGTCACGCTGGCCGATAAAAGGGAGGTGTTTGAAGACGGCAGGAGCCCAGCTTTCTATTGTTTGCATGAGAGACGGAGAGAGCCCTTGCTCACGCCAAATGCGATCGAGGTCAATGCGACGAACTGTTTTATCCGCTAGCAACGCTGCAGTGTAAGCGGTTACGTTGACGCGCCAAGCAGTAATCGCTTCATTTCGTTTGACTATCCGCTGGACTTCCTTATACAGGATTCCCTTGGCGATATATCGCCGATATTCTTCAACAGTCGGCTCCCAGCCGTCGCGGATAGCTCCAAGCTCATGCATGAAATAGACAAAGTTTTTCTGCGCATGCCGACTCACTACATGCGGTAGGCCCTTCCAAACATTTTCGAACTTGGCCAGGTCTTCTTTGCTAAAGCGTTGTTCGGGTGGATAACGTTTTTCAAACTCACGCCTCTTCAGCTCAGTGGTTCCTTCACGCATCTTTGCTGTTGGATAGCTGCCTCGAGCACGCTCATAAAACCAGCGGGTCTGCTGATTAGGTGTCCATTCACGTCGGGAGACACGTTCCATACCGATATGGAATGGATGATTCGCAGTCAAATCGGATTCGGTGATTTTATTCTGTGTATTTGAGTATCTGGATATGAACGGAACCAGTTCTTGGAACCGTGAAGGCTCAACAACCGTTATTTTCCCCTGCACGGAAACACGAGAAAGATCGACCCCAAAGTCTTTCACCGCCCTATGAATAGAAGCTGTGGTCTGGCCTCCATTGACGATTTGCATCCCTTTCAGACTAAGGATGCCATCCGTTCCATCGTGCAGTGTGCCTGTTACAACGTCCTCTGCCACTACAGTAATGCCGTTATTATAAGCCATGAAGTATTCCGGCTTATCGCGGAGAGTCTGAAGTATTCCCTTGTTCACTTTTCCTCGGGCCTGTAGATATGAGCGCACGTTCAATTCCAAAAGGCGCGCACCATGTTCATCGTAAAGGTCTGCCAACAGCGACCCTGGGAAAATAGTGACCCAGGTTTGAGATTTATTGTTTCCTTGCTCAACTTTTACCGCTGGCAGGCCTCCCGCCTTGAGGGATCTTAAATCTACCTGAAGAGTTTCATAACTCATTCCGCTTTCGCGAAGCCGCCTGAATCGCTCTAGGTCCCAGACGTCATAGGTAGCTGCGAGACCGTTCACTTCCTGCTTTCGCTCTTTTTCTCGCCTCTGAACAAGGCGAGAATTCGTGAACAGCAGGAAGTTTACGCGATCGAACTTACTGCGCAGGTCATGGATTCGCTCGGTCATCCCGTAGGGCTCTAGACCCGGCTCCAGATTCCTGTGATGGCCTGCAATTGCCCGACCAAAGTATCGTTCTAACTTGTTGAATGACGCTTCAATATGTGATGCGTTGATGGTCTGGACTTCATCGGAAGGCCTGGCGTAATGAGTGATGAAGAGGTCGAGTCGTGAATCCTCCTCAGGCACGCTGTAGCCATCTACCTTGAAAGACCCTGCACCATGTCCACCTTCAAAGTGACAGACTACGGGCGATTCCAGGACTCCACAAGCAGCGAGATCGTCGGAGATGATCTCGGTTAGTGCAGACTCTCGAAAACTGGCACTTGAAGGATCGCCGTCCGGTTTAGCGTGATCGGTGATGTCGCTTTCCAGCTCGCGAGAAAAATTAATCAGATCAGACTCTTTAGACATAGGTTCCTAAATAGACACTGCGCTCATCAGTTCGGCTTCTGAGATTGTAAATGCTGAACAGTTAGATAGATTCACTGTATAGCATACAGCTGAGACACCCTGATCAAGATCTGACTCCAGAATGCGAGGGAAACCGTTGTGGACCTTGAAGTAGGATCGTTGTCTTTCGGTGAATCCGTAACCGGCGAAGGGTGATATCTCGGGCTCGATGTAACCTGCTGCCAATAAACGGTCCTCGAACGTCGCTAAGGCGTCCGGCCCATTTGCAAGCAAGAGCCTTACTGACTGAATCACGGAGGTCAGAATACGGCCAGTACCCTCGCGGAAATCGTAAGCGACATGACACAAAAAGAGGGCGCTCAGCCCTGTATCATCCAACTGACGGGCATTTGCAATATTGACTGTGCCTGCATCATTTGCAGTAACAGCTTTAACCTCTACCGCGATTTTGCCAAATAGAAAATCCTGATTGGTTTGTAGTGGTCCCTGCCATGCGTCCGAAAGAACTTGGAGGGGGACCCCACGCTGAAGACATTTTTCAAAAAACTCGAGTTCTCCAAATAGCCCGATGTATTCATCACGTGAGAGACCATCCGGTGAGCGGTTTTGGAAGAACTTCTTCCAATGCTGCAGTCGCCGGTGCAACGTTTTCGCGACGTCGGCAGTAGCTCTGGAGGACAGTATGTGCTCAAGAATATCCGAACAAAGGATCTTGAATAAATCCTTTGGCATAACAGCAGGCGTTTCCTGAAGATGAACGAAGATGCCTTTCCCACTGCTTTGCACTTCGGTCTCGACTAGATAGCCCCGAGTCTGATCCTTAAAATTCAACCCCTGCAGAGACGTCAGGCCAAATTCCACAGAAAGACAGCGCATACCTCCAGGAACAAGCACTCCCCCATATATCGCCAAACCGAGTGGAAGCTGTATACGCCGCCTATAGTATCCCGGTGTTACCCCTGCATCGCCAGATGCCGTATCCCACGCCTCCGACAGTACTTCAGAAACTCTCATCATCACCGCCGCGTAGAGTATAGATGTTGTTGACCGTATAGCTGATCGGATCTGCCTTATCACTTGTCGGGAAGCTGATCGCCAGGCCGATTATCGGCTTCGTGGGATGAGGGAGCCCAACATACTGAGATGGATTAAGAGGGTACAGTAGAAGCAGACCGTTTGTTTTTGGGCGGAACTGTCTTGCTTCTCGTCGTCCCGGGTCTTTCGGCGGGGGATCTTCAGGCTTGCGATCAGGGTCATCCTTCCAGTTATCGACGGTCAACTTCCTCGCTGCCTCTATCTGCTCATCAGTCAAATCCACAAGCTCATCTGTGCGACTCATTAACTGTCGAATTGTGAGAGGGTCCTCCGTTCGCTGTTCCTTTGGATAGGGGGCGCGCTCTATTAGTCCAATGTCCAGGCCTGCAATTATCGCGGGTTGTGCTTTTTTTAATCCGGACGAACACAGTAGTACTTTCCAGTCCTGCAGTTCACTCTGTTCAACTTTCGCCTTGATGTATCTGGTTAGCAAAGTGGTGTTGGCGCGATACGCCCCTTCATGGGTTGAGTATGCGGAAATCAGGTCAAGGATTTCCCTAGCCCCGACATCGTGCCAGAGATGGCCGTTTGACTTTTCGGTCTTTGTGGGTCTGCCGGCCAGTGCTGCCAACCAGTTTTCGACAGCTGAAAAGTTACGCCCAATCCAGACTGGATCCCTGTAGAAGCAAATCGTTTCACTGATGTCACCCGAGAAGGATAGCGTCATTTCAGTGCCATGGCGCATCTTTACAGCGGAGGTAACTAACATGACCGGGTGCGAGCGAACTTTCAGACCAAAATCTTCCGGCGTACCATGGACGTGAGCCATGTATTGGAAATCACGCTGTAACTCCTCACTTGCCGCGGCAATGTGCGTAAACCAGCCAAGAAGCTCACCTGTGGTGTAAAGACGGCACAGGTCAAGATACTTGTCGCGATAACCAAACCAACGTCCCATCTGCATCAGCGTGTCATACATTTGTGATGCACGGAGAAAGTAACTAACACTCAACCCTTCAAGCGTTAATCCGCGCGAGAGTTTATCGCCACCGATCACGATCGCGTTCAGCCCTGTCACCCGGTGTTCTTCGTATTCAAGAACGTCACCGGCAGAGCCATTTATGGTCTTTACGTGAATAGAGTCCGTAACCTCCCGTAATAGTGGAGCGACTTTCTCCCATTCGTGTAGCGGAGGAACTGCGTCCTTACCAGCAATGCGGTGACATTCTTTACTGGTGGGGACAAAATCTCTGAACCAGAGATCCTTGAATTCATTTTGGATAGTTGGGGTACGGCCACCGTCACCGTATCGTAACCGCTGCACAATATCCCTGAGTGTAAGTTGGACCTGTTCAGCCACTAAATTTTGCACCGCCGTATAACGGATCACATGAATCAGCATGGAATTGTGGTGGGGCCCATGCTCCCGGAGTCTGCGGACGGCCACTGTGAGGATGAACCCCATCATAGCCTCGATCAGCGAAGGCGGAACGCGGTGCTCTCCGTTAAAGAGAGGAATGTGGCCGGTACGGGCAATCAGTTTCGGCGGCATCCAACCATGCTGTTCATCAATAGCGTTTGATCTGGCATGATCGCTGACGATCCTCACAAGCGGCAGCGACTCAACTGCTTCCAATCCGGTATCCTCCTCGCCTTTGATACCGAACACTCGTGCCGGAGACAGATAGTTAGAGGGTGGTGGAATATGCACAATGAAGCTGCGAGGGAAAAGGTCAGCCCCGAGTTCACGGGTTACCCCGCGGTCGTGAATAAAGATATTTGCGAATGGAGTCGCTGTATATCCAACGTACGCCACTTTGCCGAACGACTGGAGGATCTTGCGGATCAGCTTGTTAATCTTCGTCGGTTCGTGTTCCAGGTCCGGATTACCATACTCATCAAACATCTGCTGTCTGGTGTCGACTGAAGCAAGATCAGCCTCATCATCGATAACCAGAACAGGAACATTTCTCACAAAGCGTCGATCAGTCTCGGATTCGCGGGCGTCGGCATAGGACTGGATCCACCCGAAGATATTATTCAACACGCTGACGTTCTTCTTGACAACAAATAGCAGCGGTAATCCGCCAGGGCTGATTCCGAATTGATTAGCGACCGTAGTATTAAAATCCCCTGTTTGAGTGCGATTCGTCCCAGTATTGGCATGAATAGTCCCGTCGAGTAAGCCTACGCCAGCCCTGGGGAATATCTGCTGGCTTCCGCTGGTACGAGGCTCGCTCGTAAATCCTAGAAACCCTTCATCAAGCCGGATCTGTGTTTGAGACCGCAAGTTGTTATGAATGCCTGATAGAACAATGATGACTTTGTACCCGGCATCGGCAGCTTTGCAGATCAGGCCACAATAGTTGGCTGTCTTTCCGGATTGTACGTGACCCATGACAAGACCACGACGGTCCCAGTCTCCAGGGCGAGCCGGGTCCTCTAACCGCGCAAGAATGTCATCAGTGACCCGTTCTAGACTTCGTATGCCAGCATCCGGTAAGCGCTCTTCGAGATATAGCCTGTATCGATCCCAATATCGCCATTCAATCTGACCACGTTTAGACGGCAGCCACGCCATATGATTGGTATCCATGCCCAGAGTCCGGTGGAACGGAGCGTATACCGTGAGACGCATTTCCAGTTCAGCGGATAGACGCGCTCCATCGACCCCTGAAAAAATAGACATGGTGGTAATTGCTTCGACGGCCTGCTGGATTGCGAGAGGAGTATGAAAGGTTGAGCTGCCGGATGCTGGTGGACGAAGATACATCTGACACATGCCCAGCGCGGTCTTGAATTTACTTTCATCATCCATAAGAGGTCAAAGTTCCTTGATCAGGTCGGGATAACGGTTGAATGGTTCCATTGCCCGAATCCTCTGGCGCGTGGTTTCAGGATTAGCACCGCTACTAACCAGCATGTCAAATATCCGGCGCATGTCGGCCCGAAGGACGGCGTAATCGACGCCTTCATAGGGAACAGCCTGATCCTGAACCTGCTCTGCGGTGTCGAGCCATATCTGCTGTACGGGAACTGTCTCCTCAAGATATCGAAGTAGCGTTTCAACATCTGATTTTGCTGTTCCGCATAGCTGGATCACTCCGGCAACCAATGGATTCTCACGGTTAATAGAATACACGCGGTTTCCGTTTCGAAGGCGAGAAACCCACGGACGTTCCAATTGGACAGCTGAACCAGGACGAGGCCCGTACTGGCCACGATGAACATAAACTTTCCTCGCTTCGCTTCTGATTCTTGCTGCCAGATCAGTCAATGTGTCACGAATAATTGCCGGAGGTTTCGCAGTTGATTTCTTTACATCCAGGTGCCATTCCCCGTCAGTACCGTTATTAATATCGAGGCGGATTCTTGCAAGCTTGTACTGCTCTTCTCTGGTCCATGGATTTGGTCGACCCAGACGCAGCCAGTCCCCCTGTAATAGGAGCCTCTTATTTCGGTAAACGTAAAACCCCTGATGTCCAGTCCATCCTCTTGGACCGCCATTATCCTCCCACTCCTGCTTGCTCATCTTGTCTTTATGAGGCAGGACAAAGCCCTTGAACTTTACTGAGGATCTGCCGATGGGAATCTCTTGTTCCGGCGAACAATACGTGGCGTCGTGTCTTTCCATGAACGGATTCCATGGCACAACTTCTTGACTATTGAGGGAAATTTTCAGGGAACGGTCTTCCAGGAATCGGTGAAACGTCAGGGCTAAATGCTGGCGGACATGGTCGATGGCGTCGTTGAAACGGGAATGGGCTGCAGTATCCTGTGAAGAAGTATCTCCAACAACCCGGTCAAGTGCACTCCATACTACGGCAGTCCCTGACAGTCGATTTGAAAGTAGGTCGAGGTATACCTTACTAGAAGATGTATGACTCTTTAGAAGTCTCCATTCTTTATGCTTGCACACATAATCGAGATTCCACGTATAGGAGCTCAGGGAACCGCATTTAGCCTTGGATGCCACACACAACTCGCGACACTGTGAAAACGAAGCCGTTTTGAGTCCCAGCCCGAATCTCCCGAGATCGTGTGATGCACGAGTATCCAGGGGGCTCTTGCTGCCTGGGCGCATAGCTTCGAAGAGAACTTTTTCTGACATTCCGTGCCCGTCATCGAGAATGCAGATATGTGAATCCTTCCCTGCCCAGTGGAAGGTGATCTCGATCGTGCGTGCTTTTGCCGTGATGCTGTTGTCGATGAGGTCTGCAATCGCAGTCGACAGGCTATAGCCGAGACCTCTAAAGGCCTCGATTAGCGCCGATGGGTCTGGGGCTGCGATTTCAAACTGTTCATCCACAGATTCTAGACTCCGTCTGTATCAGAAATGCGCAAGGCTCACTCTTCGGAAGTACAAATCTCCCGCCGAAGAATACCCCTTTCCTCGCGAGAAAACATCCCACCGTTGGAGTGGAACTACTTTTTTTACCCGCTTACAAATAGATCGGGATGGCCGGTATACTGATTGGCCCAGCCAAGCCACTGATCTGTGTGGCGTCCTGATTCATCTCATGCCCAGACGCTCCTATCCTTAGTACATTTCTACGATTCTCGTCTTTTCTTGCGAAGAAGCATTTATGAGCCCACCAGGGTCTTGAAAAAGTCGCGCAACATCGTTATTTGTAGAACCATGACTTTTCGTCGACCAAGAAAACGTGCGAGAATTGAAAAGGAGAGCTTTCGGATCAGTGGTACAGTTCTTGGTTATTTGTTTTTGTCCGCACTCTTTGTTGCTTGGTATGCCTGTAAGGCTCCACTAGAACATGCCGCTATACTCCTCAGCTTTTTGATCATCGGGTATGGAGCAGCATTCGCTTTCCCTCGTGTAGCCCGGAAAGTCTTGTCATGTTCAAATACTCCTGACTATGAGAGAGTGTCTCATCATGTGGGATCTCACTACCGGATAGATCCTTTCGCAGTTGAAGACCTGATCAAATCGCTTCTTTTTTCATTCGCGCGCTTGCTTGATCGTGCTAGTTTGCTGCTCTCTCATCTACTTTCGCTTCATCGCTTCCTACTTGTCCCCACGAATCACCGCACTGTTCGAGCCTTCGAGGAACATACCTCGCTGCGGCTCTTCATTCTAACATCTGACCACACACTTAGACCGCCGCCTCAGCTCCTCTAACTCGTCGCGTTTCTCCAATAACTCCGTTAATCACAACGTAAAGCCGTCCGCTAGGACTGCTTAAGGAGGAGCTATGGCACCGTTGTATTCGAATCCAGAAGAGTTCTATGCACGACTTGAAATGATCTTGAAGAAGGTTCTTGAGGATTTGCAGAGCACCAAATCCGGGGCTGACTTGTCGAAGCTGCCGGAGAGTCAGTTGCTCAGCGAAAAGGAAGTTGCACAGTACCTCGGTCTGTCTACTCGGACTCTTCAGGCCTGGCGTCTGCGCGGAGGGTCTCTCCGATATCAGAAACTGAACAAGCGGTCCATCCGCTACCGGGTCACGGATGTCCGCAAGTTTCTCGACCTCGATGGGCAGGGCCCGACATCCCATGCGGCATAACGGAAGTGTGGACCTCCTTTCCGAGGAACTGAGGAGTCTTCCGCCACATGGTGGTGAAAACAAGGTCTGGGACAGTGTCACTGCATAGGGTAATTCGAATTCTAAAAGGGCCCTGCCCGAGTGGGTGGGGCTCCGGAAAGGCATATCACATGAAAAGGGCACTTGCGGAGGTTATCAAGCAGCAGTTGTCAGACAAATCGAGTGAGAAATTCGTTCGTGGCACGTTCTTGCTTCGAGGGGTGGAGGCGGCGGCATTGGACCAACTTCATCGTGAAGTCGGCGGGCCTGACCGGATTTCTCGGAACGAGCTGGCTTCGCGAATTCTCTCGCGTGCGCTGACCCAAAAATCGGTTGGTCCGCGGGGTAATAAGGCATCAGAGGAGCGGATCGAGTAGTGACGCGCTCTTCGCCCTTAACAGATAGATAAAGAGCGTTTTTGCATACACACACTACACAGGCCCTTACGGGCTTGTAAACGGAGGGATGCTGGCCACTAAGACATGACGGGATCTGGGCCGAAGGCAATGGCTTTCGGCTCAGTCTCTCGCAGGGCGTGGCCGTGGCCACGATGGCCTGAGTCTAGGAGCAGGAGCCAAGGCCAGCGCGAGCTAGAAGCCCAATAACTGCCAGGGTTTTAGATGGTCAGCATCCCCGGCCAAGGAAGGAGAATGACGATGGGACGATACCGCATTTCTATCGAACATAAATTAGATGCTTTGATGCGTCAGCGTGCTGGGCAGCGAGGCATATCTGCGAATAGTTTCTTATGTTTGCTCATTGAGCGCGGGCTGCTGTTTGAACCCATGCAGGCGAGCGTGTCGGATCGCAGGGACAGAGTCGTGCTGTACGAAACCAGAAATCTTATTAAGCAGCTGGTTGAGGCTCGTGATTCGAATGCAGCAAAAGCCGCACGCATCGTAGCGGAGCGAGAGGTGGGATCATGAACATCACTGCAAGTGAAGCATTTGATAGCCTGGGTGCGAAAGTGCGTATGTGGATCCGCATGGTCGTCATGACGATCACCATGACGGGACTCTTCTTTCACCTGCCAACCACGTGGTTTCTGATTCAAGCACGTCAGGTGCACACCGAAGCATTCTCATATCTGCCGGTGTACGCATGGGCTTGGTTCATTGGTGGATTGCCTGTCCCTGGCTTGGTTGTGTCAGCGCAACTTCCTGGGAAAGAGCGAGCGATGTATGACGCGCGTAAGCTCAAGGAATGGCTTGGAGCGTGGCTCACGGAGACAACTGATCAGGTGATCGAGTGTGTGGAGGATGGATCATGGGTGTATGCATTGATGATCCCAGCATTTGTATTTTACCGGTATCGAGCGAGCTCTATGACGGCCACAACCTGGCGTCGTGGGAGTCGACGTGTTTCACCTTGGAAGCTCAAGGTGACACTTGCGCTAAAAGAGGGTGACGGAGACTTGGCCATTGGGCCCATTTCTATCCCTCGGAGCCGTGAGTCAGAGCACGGAGTCGTTATTGGCGCTCCAGGTGTCGGGAAGACAACGCTCGTGCACCAGCTGCTCGAACGCATCAGGGGAAGGAGGGAACGTGCCGTGGTGCATGATAGTAAGCTCGATCTTGCCGTGAAATGGTGGCGGCCGGGCGATGTTGTATTATGCCCGGCTTTGGGCGCTGGTGTCGCGTGGACCCTCGCCAACGATATTCCCACCATCACGCATGCCATAAGTGCAAGCCAGAGTCTTATTCCAGACGATGCCAGCAAGGGGACGGACACATTCTTTAATGCTGCCGCACGCCAAGTCTTGTATGCCACGATGGTCGTGTTGCGCATGCAGGGGAAGGCGTCCAATAGAGATCTGATCGCAGCCCTGCGACTACCTCCCGATCAACTCGCTGACCTGCTCGAGTCCCATGATCTGGCGGCTGATGCCGCGCGGCATCTGCGAGGTGAAGATCGGGGCATGACGAAAAGTATCCTGGCTTCGCTGACCAGATATGCCATGGCTTTAGGTTGGCAAACCGACGGCGCCTTTTCATTCCGGGAGTGGGTGCAGCAAGGGAGCGGGTGGATTTGGATCATCAACCCACCATCTGTTCGAACCCAGCTGTCGCCTCTCCTGGCCCTGGCGGTGGATTTCATCGCTATGCATCTCCTGGAAATGCCGGATAATCCAAATAGACGGATCTTTTTCATGCTCGATGAGGCCGGGTCGCTTGGGTACCTTTCGAGTCTGATCGACCTGACCGAGCGAGGCAGGTCGAAGGGCGCGAGTGTGTGGCTGACCATCCAAGGCATCAATTCGCTCAGTGCGTACCAGCAAGATGATCGAGATCGCCTTATAGCGAGTTGCGCAACGAAGGTTCTGTTCAGGGCTGGATCAGTGGCAAGTGCTGAGTACCTTGAGCGTTTGGTAGGCAAGACTCAGGTCGAGGACTCCAACACGACTATGACAATGGGAACGCATGCCATGCGGGACTCGACAGGGTTGTCTCGTGTGAGCCGAATTGAGCCACTCATTCTCGCGAGTGAGCTCATGAACCTGCCCCGGTTCTCGTGTCTGCTCAAAATGGCGGACCATCCTGTCACACAGGTGCAATTGGCAAAGGTGTGGCCAGGAACAGATCGTAATCAATCTCTCTACAACTTCCGTCCTGATCTTGTGTTTCCTCCCGCTGCCTGGAACGAGCAACCTGTTGGCTCGGGTGGCATCAAAGGTGAAGGGGGAGGGATCGCGGGCCTTGCGCAAGAGCTCATGCCGGATCGAAACCTGCCAAAGGAAGGTGCAGCATGATGAGTATGACGCTGCTCAAAAATGCCAAAGCCGCTGCCACTTATCATGCTCGAGACGAGCGGGTTAGTTATTACTCAGAACCCTCTCAGCAACAGGACGGACCATTCGAATTGTCCGGGAAGCTCGCCCAGCGTCTGGATATCGAAGGGCCGACTGATTATGAGCAGCTCTACGAGCTATTCGATGGCCAACTCCCTGACGGTCAACGGATCGCCAGAGGGCCGGATGGGACTCACCGTAGTGGGATTGACCTCACCTACTCAGCCCCCAAGTCGTTCTCAATTATCGATGAGGTTGGAGGGGATAAACGACTAGACGGTGCTCTCAGTGATTCTATAGCGCCTGCGATTCGGTACATGGAGGAATACACGGCTGCTGCTCGAATCACGGAAGATGGAGAAGTGAGCAAGGAAGCGACGGGAAATCTGCTCATTGGCAGGGCGATGCATCACACTTCTCGTGCGAATGATCCGCACACACATGAACATGTGGTGGTGTTTGGGCTGACTCAGCGGCAGGACGGCAAGATCGTTGCCCTATCAAATGACCTTCTATTCCAACACAGGTCTACCATATCGGCGATTCAGAATGCGGAGCTCGCGTTGATGACCAGGCAGCTCGGGTACGAAGTTGAGCGCACACATAGCGATGGCAGGTGGGAGGTGCGCGGGGTTTCCCAGGAGGTGATCAAGGAGTTCAGTCAACGCCGGCAGGTGATCGAGCAGGTAATGGAGGAACGTGGTCTTTCCGGACCGCAAGACGCCGAACGTGTGACGTTACTGACCCGGCAAGCAAAGTCTGTTGTTGACTACAGGGAGCTCTCCCAGGAGTGGCAGGAGCGTGCGCAGGCTCATGGATTGGACCTTGAGCGTATGGTGCTAACGGCTGTGGAGCGTACGGGCTCGGTTGAGCTCTCACCGGTAGAGTTGAGAGAGTCAGCTAGGCAGGGGAGTGAATGGGCCATTGAGCATCTGACTGAACGGCAAACCGTGATTGAAGGGAAGGACATCATCCGGCATGCCTTAGAGCAGGAAGTAGGGAAGACCTCATTCCTGTATGTCCGGGAGGCCATCTCTGAGCTCGAGAAGACGGGGGAGTTGGTCCTTGTAGGAAAGAGTCAGTACACAACTCTGGAAGCGCTTCAGCGAGAGTATGAGGTGCTCGCTCGCATGGAAAATGGGAAAGGTGTTTCAGAGCCGATCCTGAAGGAAGGTGAGGTATTGGCGGTATCTCGCTGGTCTAGCCTCACGCCCGGACAGCAGGATGCCGTTGTGCATGTGATGACGAGCCGCGATCAGATCCTTGGCATTGAAGGATTTGCTGGTGTTGGTAAGACAACGGTGATGCGGGAGATTCATGATCTGGCAGGCGAGCGCGGCATCACTATCCGAGGGCTGGCAGTCACAGCATCGGCGGCGAATACGTTAGCGGAGGAAGCCGGCATTCAGAGTCGGACTGTTGCGAGTTTTCTCGCTGAGGGGCATGGTCGATCCGCAGAAAATGAGAAAACAATTTATATAGCTGATGAGAGCTCATTGATTGGCATGCGTCAGGGGTTGGATCTTATTCAGAAGGTGCAGGATGAAGGGGCAAGATTGGTCCTAGTTGGCGATCGTGCCCAGCTGAGTTCAATTGAGGCGGGCCAGTTTCATGCGACTTTAGTGGATCGGGGGATGAGCACGGTAGAGATGCGCGACATTGTTCGCCAGACAAATTCGGATCTGAGAGAGACGGTGCAGTTAGCAGCTGAAGGGCAGGTCCGCGTTGCTCTTGAACGGTTAGAAGAGAACGGGCGTGTTGTCGAACTAGCGGATAGAGCGGAAAGGCTCGGAGCTGTGGCGAGTGAATATATTGCCCGTGGTGAGGAAGGACGAGGGCGTACGCTTGTACTTACCGGGACGAGGGCAGATCGAGCAGAGCTCAACCAGCTGATCCGAACTGGGCTAAAAGAAGAGGGAACAATTCGGGGCCAGAAAATCAATGCCGAGGTGCTTGTCCAAAAGAGTTTCACCAAGGCGCAAAGTCGTGATGCAGGCCAATATCAGGCTGGTGACATGGTGAAGTTCCAGAAAACCTATCCCAGCTTAGGGGTTGAGGCACACGAATATGGCCGAGTAGTCCAGGCTGATGTATCTGCTGGCATGGTCGAATTAAAGATGGAATCAGGTGGGAGAGTGGTGCAATGGCAGCCTGATCGAGTTGCGAAGGTCGAGGTATACAGCCTGGAAGGTCGGGAAATTCAAGAAGGGGATCAAATCCGATGGACACGGAATCTCTCAGATCTAGGGCGGCGAAACGGAGAAAGCGCACAAGTACTTTCGGTTGATCCAGACTCAAGGACTGCCATCATCTCTATCCAGGGTGAAGAGCAAACTCTCGATCTTCGCACTGGCACACATTGGGATCATTCATATGCCACCACAGTTCATAGTGCTCAAGGCAAGACCGCTGAGCATGTGATTTACCATGTAACCGCAGAGTCAGCCGTCACGAGTGCGGAAGCTTTTTACGTCAGCGTGAGTCGTGCTCGGGAGTCAGCAATGATTTTTACAGATGACCGGGAGGGGCTGCGTGATGCCGTCCAACAGACAAAGGGGCACGAGAGTGCAATGGAAGCTGTTGAGCCGGCAGCAGGGAAGTGGCGCACAACAGGTCATGAACGGTAAGAAGTAAACACATGATGTGTAAATTGGTGGTTAGGCGCAGAACGTTGTCGCGTATGCTCGGGATTTATTCACGGTCTAATCCCTAATCGGCTCTGCCGGTATTGTCAACAAGACGACCAGGTTCCATTCCTTGGTAACATATTGAAAACACACGTCGAAATAGCAGCCTCGTATAACCCTTATAGGGATGGAATCTCCCATCTTCTTAACATAACTTGGAGGTGAAGCATGAAGAAGGTTCCCCATCGTCCGGTGCTCAACTGGTTCTATCTCAAGTTTCTGAAGAGCTATGTGGGGGCTGAATTGGTTCCCCTCACGTGGACTCAGCTTGTGAACATGGTGCTCATTCGCGTTGCCTGTCGCGCGAGTGGCGATCTTCCCGAGATTATCGATAGCCTGTTCTGGACCACCATGGATGAAAACTACAAAATCCAACTGGTCTCCTGGCACAGCCGCGGATATTTGGATATCCCCGCGCTAGTTGAGTGTCCTCAGCCCAACTATCTGATACAGGGGCATCCACTTAACCGGTCAGCTCTTGAGCGGTTTCCTGAGCCTGAGATTCGGAGAGCGGTGGCGGCAAATCCGAACACGCCGACAGTGGTTCTGGCGGTTTTGGCGTGTGATCCAGACAAAGAGGTTCGCCTGATCGTCGCAAAGTCACAGTTTGCTACTCCGGAGGTTCTCAATTATCTGGCCGCCGATGAATTGCTTGAAGTGCGTCTGGCTGTCGCGGAAAATCCCAAGACGGAATGGAGGGCTTTGCTGAACCTTGCCTTAGTTAAACAACGACGTCCGGCTGCCTAGGCCGAGGGAAATTCTGGGGGAAGTCTTCCCGCAGCGTGGTTTTTCTCCATGCAGCGGGAAGACATCCCCCAGACCCCCTACAGCCCGGCGCCGGCTCACGCCCGCGCCAATTGCTACATGGGGGATACTGTTCAAAAGAAAGCGTGAAAAGGAGTGATTTGATGGGGGCTCAGATGGTTGACAAATTCATATATAATTGTATAGTTTGTCAACCACGTGTACGGCTTATCTATGTCTAGTTCCTCTAACATCGCACTGCGGCTGAAGCGACTACGAATGTCACGAGGCCTTTCGCTGGATGCACTCGTTGCGTCCATGGGGCATGTTGTCACGAAGCAGGCGCTTTCAAAATATGAGTGTGGGAAGGCTAGCCCGTCTCCCATCGTACTGAACAAGCTTGCCGACACCTTTAAGGTTAAGGCGTCTTATTTTCTGAAAGAGCCTCAAGTCACTGTTAAGTTCATCGGCTATAGAAAGGCTTCGACTTTACCCAAGAAAGATCAGGGAAGAATTGAGAGCATTGTGACGGAGGTCTTGGAGGATAGAGTGAGTCTTCAGGCCATGACAGGATGGCCGAACGGGAATCATCTGCCGATCCACGCACATCGCATTTCAAAGATAGAAGATACTGAGAAGGCTGCTGAAGAATTACGTACGAATTGGAAGCTTGGGCAGGATCCAATTTCAAGCATGGTTGGTATGCTCGAAGATCATCACATTCATGTCATCGAGATTGATGCCATTGACAAGTTTGATGGCATTTGCGCCGTGGCGGTCGATGAAGCCACCCAGACTCAAGCAGCGGGGCTCGTCACGTCCAAAGGCGTGTCTGGAGAGCGACAGCGACTAAGTCTTGCACATGAATTAGGCCATCTTGTCTTAAAGATAGGGCATAACCTTGATGAGGAAAAAGCAGCATTTCGGTTCGGGGCAGCTTTCCTTGCTCCCGCACAAGTAGTCTATCGAGAGATTGGCACTAAGCGGGAAACCATTCTTAGTGAAGAACTGCTGCTATTTAAGAAGCGATTTGGAATGAGTGTGCAAGCTCTTGTTCGACGACTGTTCGATTTGGACATCATCTCAGAGGGATACTACAGGCATTGGATGATGCTCATAAACCGATTGAGATGGAAACGGAAAGAGCCGAGTGAATTGGAACCTGAACAATCACAATGGCTTCGGCAAACAGCGCTTCGAGCCTATGCTGAGGGACTGATTACCCGTGAAGAAGTCGAAAGGTTGCTTGGCGAGCCTCTTGATGTCGAGGAGCCGCTCACCCTTATTGAACGACGAGCCTTCATGAAGTTGCCACTTGAAGAGCGCAGGCGGATTCTGTCTGAACAGGCAGATAAACTGAAGTCACACTATTGGGAGGGAGCAGACAGAGGCGATCTCCAAAGTGGAGACTTCGTTGAGTACTAACCCACCATCCCCTAAGCGCGGCGAAATCTGGCTTGTAAACTTAGACCCAACCATGGGTTCTGAGATAAATAAAACACGGCCGGTTGTCGTAGTGAGCTCAGATGCACTGGGCCGTCTTCCTCTCAGGCTGATCGCCCCCATCACCGAATGGAAGGATCATTTCAAGGGAAGCATCTGGCATGTCCGGATTGATCCTGACGGTAGGAACGGCCTCTCAAAGGTTTCCTCTATCGACACCTTACAACTCAGGGGAATAGATCTCTCACGGCTTGTTAAAAAACTGGGGACTGTGCCGTCGACGGTGATGGAAGAGCTTGTTGCTGCTGTCGCAGCAGTTGTGGAGTATCAGTAAAGCTTCATGAGACCTGCGTCCTCTTCTTGCTTCTTGGGCAGATAAAATTTTTTTGCAGATCTTAGTCTCGTGGTTTTTCCCTAAATTGACCGGTCAGATTTGCATCTTGTCGTCTTGATGGAGCAGGGAGCCCGTTTCGGCTTTGAAAGATATTTGGCTATAGTTCTCAACGCAAGCCGGGTTTAGAAGATTCTCTTTCAGCGTTGGAGGTTCCCAAGTAAGAGAAAATCGCAGGCAGGTGCAAGAAAGATTTTTCGGCCTGTCCGTCTACACGGTGTCTACTTGATGGAGGAACTTACATTATCGAGCCGCGGGTCGTCCATGCGCGCCGTTAAGGCCGAGCGGTCGGGGCATTCACGATATGTTCGGCATCAGTAATTCGTCCCTACTAATTCGCCCTTCCTTGAAAGACGGGCTGAGGGGGGCGGAAACACTTCAAATAGCTAGATCGACCCATAAGGCGGCATGGTCAGATGCTGCATCCTTCGCGGACTTTATTTCTGGCAGAATAGGCCAGAGCGTGCCGTTCTTTCCTCCCCAAACTCCCCGACGCTCGATCCCAGCTTGTTGCACTGTTGCCCAGAGGGATGGGGAGAGAAGAATATAGTCTAGTTTGCTAGACGCTGTACCGTTGCCATGCGTTCCTGGCCGTCCGTCATTGTGGTAGTTAGGGTGCGCTGCCACGTCTTTCAAATCTGATTCTTCCTTAAGTAGAGGCGCTAGTGGCCCGCTATCGGGGGTATCATTGAAGTCGCCGATAATAGCAATATACTGAAATCCCTCCTGTCTGCGCTGATCATAAATCTTTCGTATCTGCCGAGCCTGGCGCAAACGTTTGGCGTCTGAATCCCCTTGGGTCCCGTACCCTTTGCTCTTCAAGTGGTTGACCAGAACCAGCAAGGTTCTTCCTTCCGACAAACCGAATGTGTACTCTGCGCAGTCTCGGCTGAAAATCGATCCCTCCTGATCCTGATCATCCACGTGACTTCGCATAGAAACTATCGGGAGCTTTGAGCGGCTTATGATGCCTACATCGATACCGCGCTCGTCATTCCCGTCGATAAGCATCACATGGTCGTAGGGCTGGCCTCCAATCTTTTTGACGACGGTGTCATTGAAGGCTTTCAGTCCCGTGCGATCTTCTGCCTCGACTACTCCCAGAATATCCGCATTGAGTAGTCGCACAACTCTAGCCGTGTTTTCCGTGGCCACTTCGGAGATGGGTTCCGTATTGAGCTCAAACCAGCCAATCCAGCTGCTGCGCCCATTGGCGACAATTTGCACCGATTGCCCTTGAGGTTTCTTAAGGAAGTCACCGCGAATGTCTCGGAGTCGGATGTAGGTGCTGTCTTTTTTTTGAGGGGAACTCAGGCCAGGGTACTTCTCCATGATCTTGAGCATTTCTTTCTTGTCGGTGCTTGAGTACACGTCCTGTCCGACGAGGTCTGTGAGTCGAGCGTAATCCTTCAAAATCTTGGACCCGTCTGTCCATTTATTCAGGTTCATAATCTTGGATCGATCAAACAGATTTTCAACGTTGAAGGTTGCCAGTCGCATAAAGGGACTCCCCTGATATGATTCTCAATGCCATGGTGGGGCGTAGTCGTAAGCCATCCGAATGTAAACGTCAAGAGAGGAGTCGCGCACGGATGTTGCGTCTTGATGAGCCTTGCTCAATGTAGAAATGGAAAGCACCGGTCAGCGGCTACAGGTGGTTCCGATCGTGACACGCACCACCGAGGAGTCGATGGTATGCCGTCGAGGGGGCCAACCCAGCTTTCTCGGAAAGGGAGTGGTCTGGTGGCATCTGGCCCTTGCACGTCCAGCGTAGAATTGTTAGGAGATGTACCCGTCGTCCACTTCCTTTATGGATGCCGAGCGAGAAAAGTTGTCCCACGTAACCTATCTGGAGGTCGTGATGCCCCAGTCATCTGTTCTAGTCAATTCTTTGCGAGACAGTCTGTATGACGCGGATGAGCTATATGACAGGTATGATTCGACTGATTTCAGAAGTTATAAGCAGACGTTTGATTTTCGTGTTTATCAAGATTTCGTCTCAAGTGGAAAAATTGAGCGGGCCTCTGGGCGACAGGCCATCGTGCAGAGTCTTCACGATGGTTCCATTATGCAAGCGACTAAGACGTTTACAGTGGGCCAAAAAATCGTGGCTTTTATGGGGGGACATAAGCTCAGCCGTGCTAGCGAGCTTTATCGAGAGGTGGTTCTCATGGCCAAGCATCTCACAGAACGGAAATACCTGGTTGTGACGGGAGGTGGGCCAGGAGCAATGGAGGCAGCACATCTTGGCGCGCTCCTAGCTGACCTCAAGGAGGGGCAGGTGGACAAAGCTATTGAGCGTCTAGCGGTTGAACCTTCCTTACCTCAAAAGCTAGAGCACCTCGTTGATGACAAAGGGAAAGTGAATGAAGATCTGCTCCAGCAGGTTCATCGATGGCTTAGGCCAGCATTAGGCATTGCCCGGGAGTATGAACGGCGAAGCCACAGTTTGGGGATTCCCACATGGCACTATGGCCAAGAGCCCTCTACGCCGTTTGCCAGCCACATCGCAAAATATTTTCAGAACAGCATTCGGGAAGATGGAATGCTCGCGTTGGCCAACTATGGGATCATCTATGTCGAAGGAAGGGCGGGGACCCTGCAGGAGATTTTCCAAGATGCGGCACAGAATTACTATAAGACATTTGGGTTTGCTAGTCCGATGGTCTTTTACAAGAAGAAGCAGTGGCTAGAAGACTTGCCGATTAAGCCACTCCTCGACAAGCTTTTTGATGGTGAGGGTAATGCTCCCCAGCGCGAACTCTTAACCTATGCTGATACTCCGGGTGAGGTTTATGAGGCTGTTGAGCGGTTCTCTCCTCCTCAGACAAAGCAAGGGCAGGCTTAAGCTGATTAAGAGAGGATCTCCCGAGAAATGTGTCCGCAGATAAGGCGCTATGGCTTATTCTTTGTCTTTTTCTGAATTTCTGGTGCCTCTTGAACAATGTAAATTGTTGAAGGAGTAACTCCTTTGAGTTTCACATTGAGGCCCAAAGCTTTTGCTACGGCCAGGTAATTTGTATCATCGACCTTGATGGCCCTAAGGACTTTAACCGTACCCAGCTTTTTCCTAATTGCAGGTGCATCGAAGAGCATTATCGATTTTCCTCTGGATGGTTTGCGCCTGTGAGTTTTCTGATCATGGCGGAAAGAGCCTCATTGTCGGCGTCTGTTGCAAGGTTCAGTGCTGGTATGCCTGTCAGGATCATTGTTCTATTTTTTAGAAGCGTGGTATCGGTGCAGCGTCCGCAAAAAAGATTCACTTGAAGATTGATTGTTTGAAAGAGAGCTTTTAACCCTAAGGCCGCAAGGCAATCTGACGCGGATGATACGTGGAACTGAGGCCCTCCACATTCTCTGAGTGCGGTTAGGAAAAGCGGGACATTGGCACCAATGGGATCACCTCCACATTCGACTATTAACGAACTGCAATTCAATTTTGATATGTAATAAAGGCATCCCAGGAACCTGCTCTTTATTAAGTCACCATCAGAGGGAGCATAATAAGTCGTCGCTAACCCGAAATCAATGGGATCGATTACGCGAGATGCACCAGCATCTGCATAGATTTCACGTTCAATCATGGACGCTGTGCCTGTAGCTTTTAGCGCCGTCACACTATGACCTTCCCGAATGAGACGGCGCATTATATTAATTGCAGCTGTTGTCTTCCCGGCCTCAGCCGACGAGCCAGTTATTAGGATGGTTAACGGAAGTTGGGTTGGTCCACCATACTCCAATGGCGTAAGTGCATAATCCGAGATATTTACAGTGAGGTAGTTATCCCTGATTGCTACCCCGAGGACGCTTACGCGAGTTTCGTACTCTTGATGGTCGCAGGCCGTTTCTGTCAGTTCTCCTATTATTCCTTGAACGCTAAGTATGGATAGCTGCCGGCCCGCTTTGTAAACATCATCTTCTGGAATTTTCCCAACATTCCATCGTGTCGATTCTCTATTGGCAACTGTTGTTAACAGAATGTCCCCTGGGAACAGAGACTGTAGGCGTCCTGATGTATCCTCAATGACCGAATGAGGGAATGCGGCCACTTCAACTCGACATACAACAACATCTCCGGCGCGTGGCATCCGTTGTTCAAATCTGCCAACTTCATCGCGCCGAATAGTGCGTAGACACGAGGCCCATTTTGCTGTTTTTGACCAATTACTTTGGACCATCTGGGAATAGCCTTTGTTGAGGGTGTGCCCCTAATCGTCTTACAGTGCAATTGCAATTGTGCCTTCGGTTGTTGTCTTTATTGGAATGGTTCTAATGTAGAACCATGTGGTTATGTTTACCGCTGTGTGAATTGCAATGCATAAGACTAAACTTGCCGACCAAGATAAAGAAAGCTCCATGCATATTGCAAAGAGTAGGGAGGATAATCTCACCCATGTGCCTTTGTGGGAAAGTGAAAAGGCAATCACGGATATGTAAGGAGATGCAAAAGGGCTAATTAGTCCCCTGTAGAGGGTTTCCTCAAGGATTGCGACGAATACCGTGCCATGCAATTGATGGTCGCTGAGTCGAAGATTGACAAAATAGCTAATCACCGCTTCAGAGTAGCGGGACCCATGAAGCTGCCGAATATATTCGAGGCATTTCCAGGTGCAGGTCATTGCGGATAGCACAAGGATCCACTTATCCCATTCCAACATTGAGTGATATCCGAGGGGGGCGCTTTCAGGCTGTATCCATAGGTAGATTGGCGCACTCAAAGCGAGACATATTTGCAATGCTATCAATCCAAACCGCAAGCGAAGATCGGTGCTGTCCAGCAAGTACATCTGAAATCTTGCCTCATTGCTATGTGAGTAGTTGCAGTTTGCTCCTACGTACTCTATTAACCTTCGGCTCATAGCCTGGAGTGGTTAGAAATGCGTGTCTGGTCCTGTGACCACTATGTAGGGTGGGTTACCTGTACTCTGGTGGGGCCGCCAAAGTTCTATAAAATCTGCACTCCCGCTAGAGCGTAGAATAGATTTCTGCTGTGGAACTAGTACCGCATCTTGTCACCAAAGGATTGGAAATGTCCATGGAGACCCGGCACGATACAGCACGGTGAGAGTTTCCTAAAAGCTCGAAAAAGTCGCCAGGTAATCTGAAGTCTAATTAGCTTATAAGCATCTGTCTGCAGCAGTTTTCTGCCAGTCTTGTCGTCTATAGAAAATTGGTGACGAAAACTTTCATGGTGTACAGCTCTTGAAAAAGCTCCTTTTGAGCTTCGGCAGAGTTAAAAGCAAAAAACCTCGAAGAGCAAAAAGTATTTGCTTCCGATCCGTCTACACAGCGTCTACACCGATCGGATGCGGGCAGGAATGTGGTTGTAAGTGGTTGATTTTGGTGGGCCGTGTAGGGGTCGAACCTACGGCCCGCTGATTAAGAGTCAGCTGCTCTACCAACTGAGCTAACGGCCCCACCGGGTATTGAATTGTCGATGCCGAGAACAAAACGCGGTTTGGTGCGCCTGACAGGATTTGAACCTGTGGCCCTCAGCTCCGGAGGCTGATGCTCTATCCAGCTGAGCTACAGGCGCTCCCTCAACCAAGGACGGTCACCTTAGCACAGCGGGAAATATGCTGTCTACCGCGCAGTGGTCATGAGCCATTCTGGCGCAATCATGGGCTCGCCGCTGCGACGGGCTGGCGTGCGGCGCAGCGGACTACCAGCAGGCAGGCTCGCCCCTCGTAGCCTCCACGTACTGTTTCGAGACGCTTCGGTCCTTTGAGGCTCTACATGCCTATCTTGCTGGGCGACTTCGCGATTTGCAACGAATCGTCATGAATAATGTGGCGAGTCGTGTTTGTGCTTCACCACGCTCCGGCATCGGATAAAAACGCATAGGGCAGAAACAGTTCTTCTCCCTCGGCACCGTCATGGCGGCGCAGCGCTTCAATTTCCTCCGCTTCCATCCCTGCGAGATGATTCTCTTCCTCGCGAATGGTTTTTGAGAGCCGAATCAATGGAACAGCCGTTTGAACGGCACAGGCGCCACTGACACAGCCGCCGTCCTCCGGGGGCACACCCATGGAACGACAGACCAGCGGCCGAAACTGATAGAGGCCACAGCTTCCATTTTGCTCCAAAGCCGGACAAGGCCAGGTATCGAACCGTTCGATGAGTTGTCGGCTCTCCTCCTCCGGCCACTGGTCGATGAAACGATTCGTGTTCAGTTGTGGCGCGGCGGCGGTGAGCGCAGAGACTTGTTCCGCCGCTGTCCGTTCGATCCGCTTCCTGTGCTCATCCGGAAGCGTTCGGAGACCCAACCGAAGTGCTTGTCTGTCGAGAATCGTCACGGGAAACAGACCGATACAACAGTGACTGCAGCCTTGAGTACAGGGGAGAGTGCCTAGGAGGGCGGCGTTCGCACGATGAAACCACCGAGCGGTCTTTTCAAATAGTGGAGACGGCCGCAAGGGATTGCCCTCTTCGCTTAGTCTTCAGCGGCTGCCGACATGTCCACGATGAGATCGCCCTTGGGCGAGTAGAAACCTTGCCTGTCGATTTGAACGATCCCGTTACACTGCTCCTGATAGAACTCAAGGATCCACCCATTGAAATCATAGCCTTCGTCGGTCACATCGCCCTCTGCCATGCGCGTCGTCAGGATAAATCGGCAACGAGTCACATATTCCAGCGCGAGTTGCGCGTCAATGTCGGAGTGCGCGGCGAGAAGATCCAGGAAGATCTTTTTCTCCTGCTCGAAGACATCTCGATAGCTGCCGCGATCACGGACGCAAAAAAGGTGAATCGGTTTCCGTTCACGATGGTAGCCCAATGTCACCTGCACCCAGGCCCATTCCTCAAGGGCTCCTTGCTGGAGATCGGCCGGAACGATGGGGGTTTGCCCGCGCGACTTCAGAAAGTCGATCAGGAGTTGCAGCGGAGGGGAGTTTTCCTTCTGGCAGAAAACCCGAGTATAAAGAATGTCGTCAAGCTGTTCGGGCGCTTGACTATCCGCACCTAAGGGTAATATAGGCAGGTCTTTACCCACGCATTTTCACCATGGTCAAGAGCCGTTTATGCTGAGCGGCGAGGTCCATCCAGCTCTACTCTACCCTTCCATTTGCATCAACCGCAAGGGGTAGTGCATGCATTTCTCCACGCCAGACGTGCGTTTTTCTCGTTGACACGCTTCCTACTCTTGGCTACACTCTCGCGGGTTTTGACGATGTGATCACGAGTACGCGCACCGGCGACCCCAGAATAACCAGGATGTGTTTTCACGAGGCGCGTCAGGAGACATATCGACTCACTGTATCCCTTACCCTCAAGGAGGTTCACGAATGGCAAAATCAATGACGAAATCGCAGATTGCAGATTACCTTGCCGGGAAAGCCGGCATCACGAAGAAAGGGGCGGTTCAGATTCTTGATGATTTCGCGGCCCTGGCCTATCGCGAAGCCAAGAATGTCTTCACGGTGCCCGGTATCGGCAAGCTCAAACTGGCGAACCGCAAGGCGCGCATCGGCCGCAATCCTCAGACCGGTGCGGAAATCAAGATCCCGGCAAAACGCGTGGTCAAGTTCCGTGTAGCCAAGGCCGCTAAGGACGCAATTCTCGGCAAGAAATAAGAAGAATTCCTGTCCCGGCTTTGCTGCAGCGCCAGATCCACTGAGTTGGGGGTCCATCCGCTGCCTCTCACGATACACCCAAGGGTCGAGGCCAAACAGGTCTCGGCCCTTGGCTTTTCTTGCCAATGGGTTATGGGTTAGTGGTGCGATGGTCCAAGTCCACTGCCCCCCATCCCGTCGTGTCCGATCAGACGAATCGCATCCCCATCCTGAACAAGCGAGTCCTCGCTGGCGATCTTCTTATTGATGGTTACCAGCACTTTCTTCTCACGCAGGAGCTGCAGCAGATGCCGAAGCTGAACTCCTTGTCTCTGGATCAGTTGGCGAACCGACATCGATCGATCGATGTCGCATGCCAGATCACACTCTCCATCCACGGTTTGCAATTGTCCGGTCAGTACGATGGTCACCATATCCGTCGTTCCTCATTCATATACACACTCTCAATCTCTCCAGTGGACGAGTGTTGACTCGTCCACCGTCTCTCTTGATAATAGATCAATATGCCGTCTCTCGATGTTCAGAATCCAGGCATGCCCGATCTCCAATTCGTGTTATTTGTGTCGGCACTCTGTACGGCAGATCTGTCGACGATCAATGTCTCGCAAGAACTGCGGCAAACGATTTTTGATCGCTGCTGGGCCCTCATTCACACCGAACCGCCACCCACCACCCCTCACGAACGCGTGCTGGACCTCCGAGGAGGAACGGAACTCACGCTCGACGCCTGCGCTGCCACGATCCGATCCCTCTTCCAGGAGGCAAACATTACGACCTTGGTGTGGGACCATCCGGTGAGCGAGGCTCGCATGACCAGCACCCCTGAAGCCAGTCCGTTGATCGATCGATTGGGACAATTGTATCCCGACCATCCTACGTCCGTCGATCCTCCAGATCATCCACCTCGCAAATCCAACCCGACGCCATGAACGAGGGGATGCCGTGCGTGTGACGCCAATTGCCATTCACGGGGTCCTTTTTCTCGAACCGTCCGTCATTTCGGACTATCGAGGCTGCTTCACGGAAACGTATCATCAGCAGCGCTACGCTGAGGCAGGCATCACCGAGCACTTCGTGCAAGATAACTGCTCACGGTCGGTGCGAAACACGGTCCGCGGTCTGCATTTTCAGGAGCCACAGGCTCAGGGGAAACTCGTCATGGCCCTTGAGGGGACCATCTACGACGTCGTCGTCGATATCCGAAAGGGGTCGCCGACGTTCGGGAAATGGTATGGCATCGAGCTATCGGGTAAAACCCTTTACCAGCTGTACATTCCCCCTGGATGCGCTCATGGTTTTTGTGTCACGAGCGAGACCGCAACGTTTCTCTATAAGTGCACCGCCTATTATTCGCCGAGGAATGAGCGAGGTATTTTGTGGAACGATCCGGCCCTGGGGATCCATTGGCCGATCAGCGAGGCGCTTCTTTCACCGAAAGACCAAGCCTGCCGCCCCCTCAAAGAAATGGAAGCAGAGTTACCATCCTATCAACCTATTCGATAACTCAATCGTCACCCACTACACATCGGGCCTTCTCGTGTAACCATGAGTCTTTCCGTCTTTTCTCTTCGCAGTACCTGCAAAGCAGTCCTAGTGACAGGGCCGGCACGACTGTGGTATGAGTGCCTCTGTTCGTTTATCGATAGTGGCGCGTCCCCATCGTCTAGCCTGGCCTAGGACATTGCCCTTTCAAGGCAGTAACACGGGTTCAAATCCCGTTGGGGACACCATGCACTAGGGAGCATGGATTCTTTCGCGTACCCAAGGAGTGGCAGATAACTGCCTATTCCCCAGATCCGATACCCCCGCCTCTCGCCGTCCTGAACCGTCTCAAACCTGAGCGGACGATCCAACAGGATCTTGAGGAGTTGCCGTGCCCCAGCCACATGGCGCCTCAGCAGTCCCCTCAAGTTAGACAGCCGATCTTTGAGCTCTCGTTTTAACCGAGCCTCGTCCAACGGTCCCACCGTTTCCACCGCCGTGCCGCTTTATGACGGTGCGATCTCGGCGCCGAACCATACTCGGCCGTTCTGCGACCGTCGAAATCAGACCCAAAGCAGAAGTACATGGCGTCATTTGCCCTCATCTGATCGAATATGAGTTATCCCGGCTTCTCCCCAATCCGCTGCCGCTGCCGGTCTCAATGTCTTCAGTGACATCCGGAATTGTTTGGGGCGTTGATGGGGCAGGCATGGGCGGAGGTTCTAGCAGACCTGAGTGTATGGGTTAAGACATGCCTTGTTCGACCAACCCATTCTCGATCGTGAAGCCCATTCGTTCTATAATCCGAGTGAGTAATGTGAAATGGGCGTGCGAGTCAGTCGCAACGGCCAGCTGTTCAGCCGTCGCCAGTTGTATGGTATACACCAGTGAGGCGGAGGTTTTCAGTAGGGCAAGGCCATAGTCGAAGAGATCAGCTTCTCTGCCGATGAGCCGTCGCCGGCTGAGTTGACGGATACCGGCCACCGTAAAGGGAGTCGTCTCGAATGAAACATCCTTCAGACGAACCATCAAGGGCTGTTCGACATGGCCATCTTTGTGACGCCCAGTGATGTCTGTGCCGTCGAACAGGCCGCGTTGGAATCGGCGATTCTCCACCAGTGCGCGATGAAAGAGCTCACGCCAAGTTGAATCTGTTAGATCACGATCCACGGCGATACAGGTGTCCGGCTTGAGCGGTCCGCTGACGTTGTACCCCTGCACCAGTCGCTTGCTTGCCAGGAGGTCGGGGAAGGAATCTCCCATACGGTCGGGAAAGGCCATTGTCCCGCAGAAAAGACTGACTTGTATGGCCATATAGTCCCGGAAATGCACCTGCTGATACCGCTCCAGCAGCCACTGCAAGGTGCGCTCGTGGCACAGATGGAACGGGTAAAATATCACGCCGGATCGTGTCATGCCAGTGATTCAGCATAGCTGCTCTACAACCGTATCGGCAAGCTGTCGTCCCAGGGGCAATGGAACGGAAACTGTTCTATTGCGCCACAGCGATTCTAACCGTTTGCAAATACTGCGCTGACGATCCCTGGAGACAAAACGTACTTTGCGTAACGGGAGCATTCTCAGTTACTGACTGACAGCCCGTGGGCACGTTGGAATGCTTTCATGACTGTTGGGTGGTTTCAGCATTTCCCGCGCCGTTCGTTCCTGATCACCATTGAACATATGGCGGTGTATCGCACCGTCCGTTCCATTGCCCCTCGTAGGAAGGACTCCTGTATGCTGAGGTGAACATGAGTGCGGCAGGATAACAGGTTTATGTGGCAGGCACGACGCCGATGCTATTCGGCGCTGAGGCTGACATCTGAGAGGCACGGTTTCGGATCTGGTCGATAGGAGGAAGGCGTGTGGCGGGATATGACAGCTTCCGTTCTATTGGCCCAGTTATAGCGAACGTTAATGCGACAGGGCTGAGGACCGCTTTGCGGCGGCGCAATCTCCGCGCCGAACTTCCGCTTGTGGCCGAATACCGACGGTTGCTGAATGGGCATTTACTGTCCGCTTTGGATAAGGTGAATTGACCACTTCACCGGGCTCAAATTTCAAGAGCTTAAGGATAGGCAACCCGTAAGGTTTTGTGGAGACTCAGACGTTCTGTGCAATAACCAGTCAGTCATCGTACACCTCTATAGTGATAAGCAAGGCTCTTGGCAGCCTGCGTACGACAAACTCCTCCCTCGGATCCCTCTTCGGTATGATGGCCGTTCATGCTAGGAAATCCGTAGCTTGTAACGTATGCCTCTCAGACGTTCATCTATACGATGGAAAGCCCTGTCCCGCAGGAGCGGTTTTAGCCTCTGGATCAGCTTTGTGTCCGGCTTGAAATTCTCTCTCGTCGGACTGACGCCCCACGCTGATTAGACCCTCTATCCGTTTCTCGCCTTTCTCAGTGAGGCAGTAGGGTGCGCCAGTGCCTTGCGAATCATGGGCACAGCGGGACTATTCCCTCTTGTGGCACTGGTCGTGAGTATCTTGAAGGGGGGACTTCGATCAAATCGTGTAGATCGAAATCAGGCCTTCGTTGGGTTCAAGATAGGCGGGCGAACCCACAACCTTTCCTTCCCTCTCAGGCTGAGTCGACAGAGTCACGCGCCTAAACACAAGCTCGTGAGGAAGACCGGAGATGATCTGGCGATGCGCCGTAAAATTCAATGCCACCAAACACCGGCGGTCGCCTAGACGGCGAAAAAACAGCATGATCTCAGGGGGAGATGAAAGTCGGTGGTAGTCTCCCAACACGAGGACCGGCTCATGGCGCCGGAGATGGATTAGACGATGGTACAGCCGTAGGAGTGACGCAGGGGTCTCGCGCTGCGCGGCCACATTCGTGCTTTCAAAATCCTCCGAAATCGGGAGCCACGGCGTTCCGGTGGTGAAGCCTGCGTGGGGTGATGCATCCCACTGCATGGGAGTGCGCACAGGATCCCGACCCACGCCGAACCCGGGCATGGTGTGTTCCCATGGATCGTGAACACGGTCCCTAGGAATCGGGACGTTGGTCATACCGATTTCATCGCCATAATAAAGGATTGGTGTGCCGCGGAGGGTGAGCAGCAACACCGCCGCAATCCTGGCCTGCTCCTGACCAATCCGCGTGGCGATCCGCGATTTGTCGTGGTTGCCTAATACCCAATTCGGCCATCCCTCTTTGGGGAGGGCTGCCTCGTAGGTATCCACTGCCTTTTCAATCTCATCGGCCCGCCAAGGCAATTCCACAAGCTGGAAGTTGAACGGCAGGTGAAGACCGGTTCCACCTGTCCCGTAATACGTGACGAGACGCTCGATGGGAAGGTAAATTTCACCGATCAACAGACGATCGTCATGGGCATCGACGACACGCCGCATTCCCGCGATGATGTCATGGACCTCGGGCCGGTCAGTCGTATAGGTCGACAGGAAGCGGCGAGAGGGCCACAGCCCTGGGTGATAGTCAGGGTTTGGTGGATTGCTGCGGAGCTGCTCGTCCTTCACCAAGTGCCAGATCACATCCATGCGAAACCCGTCCACGCCACGATTCAACCAGAACCGCATGGCCTGGTGCATCGCTTCTCGGAGCTCCGGGTTACGCCAATTCACGTCCGGCTGCTGCTTCAGATAGGCATGGTAATAGTACTGGCCCGTGGGCGGATCCCACTCCCAGGCGCTGCCACCAAACACACTCATCCAATTATTTGGTGGTCCTCCGTCCGAGGCCGAATCCTGCCAGATGTACCAGTCCCGTTTGACATTGGACCGCGAAGCACGTGATTCCAGGAACCACGGATGTCGATCTGAGGTATGGTTGGGCACAAAATCAAGAATCAGTTTGATCCCGTACCGGTGCAGTGTGTCCAGGAGATCGTCGAAATCACGCCACGTGCCGAAGAGAGGGTCGATCTCGGTGTAGTCCGCGACATCGTAGCCAAAGTCGACCATCGGAGACGGGTAAATGGGAGACAGCCACACCGCATCCACGCCCAACCACGAGAGATAGTCCACCTTGCCGATGATTCCTCGCAAATCGCCGATGCCATCGCCATTGCTATCGGCAAGCGAGCGGGGATAAATCTGATAAATGACACCCCGCTGCCACCAGCGGGTTGGCATCGTCGAGCCGGGGTCCGACGCAGGAGAATCAGAGGGCCACGCGATACCAGCGGTATCCATACGGCTCCAATACCAGCGATGGCGAGTCAGAGTGCTCGTGACCGGTGCTCGAGAAAATCGCCACGCGTTGATCGATCTGTGACGAAGGTAAGGAGAGAGGCTGATCTTTACCGGTCAAATTATGGAGCGCAAGAAGGCGGTCACCGCGACCGATACATTCATGGACGAGGACGGCCGATCCTCCCCCCTCTGCGTTACGATAGATGCCCGATCCCCACGTCGGATAGGCCCTCCGGGCTGCGATGAGCCGTTTCATCCAATTGAGACATGATGCGGGATCAGTCTGTTGATCGCTCACATTGACCTGGTCGTAGCCGAAGGCGCCTCCGTCGATGAGCGGACGGCGGAGACGCTCCCGTGCGGCATCGGAGAATCCCCCGTTCGGCGTCGGTGCCCATTGCATCGCCGTCCGGACTGCGCTACGGCCAGGAAGCGACAAGTCTTCGCCCATGCCGATCTCGTCTCCATACACGACGAGCGGAATGCCGGGCAAGGTGAAGAGAAGACTCATCGCCATTTCACGCTTGCGCCGGTCGTGCACCATCGGAGCCAGCCGCCGGCGAATACCCCGCCCAAAAATTCTCATGTCCTCGTCGGGCGCAAAAGCCTCATAGACCACTTCCCGCTCCCGCTCCGTTAACCGTTCGAGGTCCAGCTCATCGAGGTTACGCAAGAAGTTGATCCATCGGCAGGGCTCGGGGAGTAAAGGGAGTCTTTGTAATGCATGCGTCAACGGTTCGGCCCGTTCTTCGGCGAGCGCCAGAAAGAGGTAATTATCGAGATAAAAATTATACAGCATGTGCAATTCATCGCCGGTGCCGAAGTAAGTCGTCAGCTGATCCGGCTCGACGTCGGCTTCTCCCACTAACACAGTCCCCTGACGACGGCGGTCCGCATACGTGCGGAGCTCCTTCAGAATGTCATGGTCCTCCTTTCCCGGTCCGACCTGGTGAGGACCCGCTTCAATCAGATGCGAGGCGGCATCGATACGGAACCCTGCCACGCCCAAAGACAGCCAAAAGTCCATGATACGCAGGAATTCTTGTCGAACCTCTGGATTAAAGGCGTTCAAGTCGGGTTCGAATCGATAGAACCGATGATAGTAGTACTGTCCCGCCACCTCGTCATACGTCCAGACGGTCATTTCTTGGTCTGGAAAGATCGGGCCATGGCCCGGCTCGGGCGGAGAGGGGGCATCGGCCCAAAAATAATACGAGCGGTAGCGTGACTGCCGATCCCGCCGCGCCGCCTGGAACCACGGGTGTTGATCCGAGGTATGGTCGATGACCAGATCAAGGAGAATGCGGATCCCCAACTCTCCGGCACGGTGCACGCATTCCATGAAGTCGTTCAGACTGCCGACGTCGGCATGAACCTCATAATAGTTAGAGACGTCGTAACCGTTGTCTTTCCCAGGCGATGGGAAAAATGGCAAGAGCCAGAGACACGTGATGCCGAGATCGGCCAGGTAAGGAAGTCGATTGGTCAACCCACGGAAGTCTCCAATGCCATCCCGTTGGAGTCCTGAAACGCGGCAATATCCACGGCATACAATACGGCATTCTCGTGCCACGCCACGGTCATGGCATATCATGCTGGAACATCATACTCCATGCAACCATGGAGAACCCTGGGAACACAATCACAAGCAAATCAGCCTAACATACTTTTAAAATGCCACTGGGCGGCACGTCACAAGTGCGGATGCGGCCGACTTTGCTGATATCATCTGCATCGGTCCTCAGTAGACGGATTTTCTGATCTCGGACCAAAAGATGGTTCTCATTTGCCAATCACCGTCATCGTTCGACCGTTCGTAGGGACACGTTTAATAAACGGTACCTGTTGTTGCAGAGGGCTCAAACGGCCCATGCTTTTAGAGTCCCATCCTCACAAAACATCGAACGAAACCGCACCATCTTCATCTTCCTTCCGGCATGTACGGCCTAGCAGGGTTCCATCCCCCAAGAATGTAAACTCTGTCTTGTTGCAGCTTTCCCACGCATGACCCGGCAGGCTCTACAGGCTAGAAGAGTTCCTCAGTTTTTACTTCATCCGACGTGAGCCTCCGACTCCGCACGAATAGGCATGCCCGAACCTCTCCAGGGTTTTCCCCCGGTTCACGATTCGGGGTTCCATGCGAAGATCACAGAAAATAAGGAGGCCATGATGAAAACAGGATTGATCTCGATGTTTATAGCTGGACTATTAGGCGGTGGAATCGGTGTAACCTACGCAGCCGATACCATGGCGGAGAAAGAAGCGAGTCCCACCATCAAAGAACGCCTGACTAAAGATACGATCAAAGGGACATTGATGAATATCGAGGGAGAGTTCTACTCCATAAAAGATAACGACGGGAAACAGTATAGGATCCATGTCGATAAGAGCACCAAGCTGGATAAGGTGGTGGTGGGCGACATGGTCAAAGCCTATGTGACCGATCAGGGCCATACGACGACCTTGCAGCGGGATAATTGAGGCGGTCCGATTCGATAAAGGATTGAAGGAGAAAGAACGTGTGCACGGTACGAACGCGTGTTCACAGCAACTTAACTCCAGGAGGAATCATGGCGGAGAAGAAATGCGCCCATCCTCCGTGTACCTGTTCCGCTGAAGCGGGAAAAGAATTCTGCTCCGACGCATGCCGCAGCTCCCGCACCGAGGGAAAAGCCTGCGGCTGCAACCATCAGGGGTGCCAGACCACCAGGTAACAACTGGTGGTCTGGCTCCGGCGCAATTGTCCAGCAAAGTCTTCCTATTTATTGCACGATCTTCACCACCTTTTCGGCCTTTTCACTTAAGACCGCCTCCATGTGTATTGGAGGTGATTGGAGTATGGCCATGGCCTATGTCCTCGCGTCAGTTATAGGATCGGTAGGCTTGGATATCCTCAGCATCCACCTCTTACGTGCCCTGCTTTGAAAAAGGCAGAATGGAGCAGCAGCAAAAAGAAAGCTCCGTGCTCTTCCAAGAACGGAGCTTTCTAGAACAGCGCAGTTTGTACATTCGGATTGAAATAACGTTTCCGCTACTGTTTCGAAATGTTTCCCTGCGGGATTCCATTTTTACGATAACGTCTAGGTCTGAAGGCGCCACTGGAAGAAGCCCTAAAATGTTACCGGATCCGCAGACTCCTGACCTCGACTAAACGACAAAATCGAAGAAGCCGCGAAGGATTTACTGAAGAAGTACCGAGACAAGCGCGCCAAAGTGGGAAACAGCTTTGGCGGCTGATTCTTGTTGATGGTCTTGGGAACACATCACAGCCAAAGCTTCGTTCAGGGGGTTTTGCTAGTACCGGCTCAACCTATAACGCGATAACCTGCAAACAGGACAGAGCAGTGGAAATATTTTGAACGGGGTGGCGGAAACGCTATCAGGAACGAAATATAAAAATTGCGCTGTTCTCCTAAGCTCCGTCCTTGGAAAAGGGCGGGGCTTTCTTTTTGGCATCACTGCCGCCGCAAGGAGGTGAGACCATGCCTGGACCAGCAGACATCATCACCTACGTTATTCTGGGCGCGTTCGCCCTGGCTATTATTGTGTGGGCGATGATGAATACGGGATATACACCGCCGGGTCAGTGAGATGCATGGCGTTGTTTCCCTCATTGGCAACGACAAGTAATGATAAAATGAGAGCCTAGTAAACTGGTGCCCTCACCGAGTATGATTGCCACCTGAGGCGCCGGGGTACAACACGCTGGAGTTCCTCCTGAAAGCCTAATGAGCGACTGTCCCTCATGTGAAAGAAGCACATAGCGGACACGCTGCCCGGCACTCTTACTAGAGCATTTTCGTCCCGCGACCATCCTCCACTCTTCAAAACTCCAGACACGGTAGACGACGGTGCATGGGCCACTACATGTTGAGCACTATCCGCACATTCCTCAAACTGGAATCCGCCGCTGGCATACTGCTGATCGTGGCAGCAGGACTCGCCATGGTGTGCGCCAATACCGATCTGAAGCATCTGTATGAGAGCCTGCTCCAAATTCCCATGGGAGTGCAGTTTGGGAGCCTCCAGATTCATAAACCTCTCCTGCTCTGGATCAATGATGGTCTCATGGTGCTATTTTTCTTTCTGGTCGGCATGGAGCTGAAACGGGAGATCATGGAAGGCGAATTGTCCGATGCGGCCAATATAGGGCTTCCGGCTCTTGGCGCGCTCGGCGGAATGGTGATACCTGCTGGGCTCTACTGGTGGGTCAATTATGATCAGCCAGGAGACATGCAGGGCTGGGCGATTCCCATGGCAACCGATACAGCCTTTTCGTTGGGCATTCTCTCACTGCTCGGTCCACGAGTCCCACTTTCTCTCAAGGTGTTTTTAGTATCGCTTGCCATCTTTGATGATATCGGCGCCATTGTAATCGTGGCGATCTTTTATAGCTCTAGTCTCTCCCCTGTCATGGTGTGGACTGCCGGAGGCTGCTTGGTGGTCCTCCTGCTCATCAACTATAGCGGTCTCACGGCCATTCCTCTCTATGCCTTGGTGGGCCTCGTGATGTGGATCGCGGTGCTGAAGTCTGGCGTACATGCGACGCTTGCGGGCGTCCTGCTGGCGATGTTTATTCCCCTCACCGATGCGACGAACCGGAATCATTCTCCGCTCCGCTTCCTAGAAAATGAACTGCACACGGCGGTGGCCTTTGTGACCTTACCGCTCTTTGCCTTCTTCAATGCCGGGGTTCCCTTGGCCGAGGTCTCCCTCCATAGTCTGACCCACCCGGTGTCCCTTGGCATTACGCTGGGGCTGTTCCTCGGCAAGCAACTCGGAGTCTTCCTATTCTGCATGGCTGGAGTATGGCTCGGGATCGCCCGTCTGCCGCGTGGAGTCACCACGCTCCAGCTCTATGGGGTCGCTATCCTGTGCGGAGTCGGCTTCACCATGAGTCTGTTCATCGGCGGGCTCGCCTTTGAGGAACTCCAGCGGCCAGCGCTGTTCGATGTGCGCATTGGGATTCTGCTTGGATCCCTCCTCTCGGCCATGGCCGGGTATCTCGTGCTTTGGCTGACACTCCGAAAAGGCGGGGTACGAGAAGCTGATGACTGAAGAAGCGCGGGGCCTGGCAAAGACCGGTATGGACGGATGCTGGGGACGGGGGCTCTCTTCATGACCAAGCAAGAAACCTTCTGATCCTATTCTCATAATTACGAAGAACCGCGCTGGGTTTTGGCCAGGGACGATGTGTAAGAGGTTCGAGGGCGTCCACGATCCGTTTCGCTTCCACAAGAGCTGCCGTTGCTGCCTCTTGGCGAGATCCAAAACTGCCGTACGAATACCCTTTGTGAAACCTCCAGCCGGAGGAGCTGGTTTCAATAATGCGATACGCGCAACCCCACGTCTCATCACCCTGCTTCTTAGGCGCCAACTTGATTGTACGATGCTTATAGTCTGGCATTACGGTGTCTTTCAGCTTTCCACAATTCTTAAAACAGGGGATGAATACAAAACCATGGCAAAGGTTTCCCTATCGTCCTGTGTCAGGATTGCGCCCTCCGCCCTCTTCGCGTTCTAGCTACGTGCATCGTCTTGTGGCTGTAGACGGGAGCACTCTTCTTCGGTCAGAACGTCTTCATAGTGATCCGTTTCCTCGCTCGGGGACATCAGTGAGCCCTTCTTGAACCTCGGTGGAAGATCGTATTCGGCCCGGAGCTCGTTCAGGAATTGTGTAAATTCTTCGCGGTTCATCATTCGCAGATCCCTCCCTATGCCAGCCATGGTCTTGCTAGAGACAGGATACCGCGTCTGACTCCGATGGCTATATTCCAAAGTAGGTGAAGTGCCCACTCTTCAGTAGGTGCCTGCGATGGATTCCCTCGTTACGAGTCTCTCACCGTGCTCATAATGGGGATCTGAGACTCTCGAACCAATAGGCGTAGGCGCACCAATGAATAAGCGACCCATCGCTTGCTCCCCTCTTTCGAAGTACTTCCTTCAGATCTAGCTCAAATCGCCATCCCTGATACGGTTACTTCACACACGAGGTGAACACCAAAGGAGGGCTGCGATGAGCTGTACACGCTGTCAGGGATTGATGCTGGAAGAGCACATGATTGATCTCGAAGGGGGCTATGGCGAGATGTGGCATCGTGCCTTGCGCTGTTTTAACTGTGGCCATCGGGATGACGCCGTCATGCGCCACCATCGTCAGCGACACGCCACGCCGATCATGGGCAACCCCTCGGCTGTGACGGTTCCGGAGACCGTCGCGTTATCCAGGGAATCGGAGTCCCTTGAACCGCTGGCAGCCTAATGAGCTGGCTGGTTCCCTGAGTGGGGACCGTCACAGGGAGAAAGGGACACCACGATTATGGCAGCCACCATTCTGATTATCGAGGATCACACGCCGGTGCGCACGCTCCTGGCTCAGGTGCTGCACGATGCCGGCTATCAGGTCTGCGAGGCTGCGACGGGCCGACAGGGACTCGAACGGTTCCGTGAGCAACCGGTGGATCTCGTCATTACGGATCTGGAGATGCCGGAGATGACGGGCTTGGACGTGATCTTGGCATTGACCCGTGCGTTCCTGGATGTGAAGGTCATCGCCATGAGCGGGTGTGCCGCCGAAGACCTTCACCAAGCGAAGCTCCTCGGGGCTCGGCAGACCTTTCCGAAACCGCTTGATCTCCACGCACTACTCAACGCGGTTCAATACGAGTTGCAGCACTAGCGGAGACCTCAACGCTGGTGGTGGAGGCCGCAAACCGGTTCTGCCCGTGCCAGCCTCACAGATGGCGTATTGACATGAAGGAGATATGTATGACCAGTCGTACAGGGGGAATTGATTCAATGAAACTTCAGATCATACAAGCATGTCTTGAAACGCAATTCAGACACGTGACGTTCGATCAGAAGATCAGACCCACCTTTACCTTTCACAATGGCGACCACAACCTGTCATGGCTCCTGGGTATGCACGAGGAGTTCTTCGCCGATCAGATGTCTCGTGAGGAGTTGTGGCAATTCATAGACGCGAAAGCGATCAAGAAGATCCTTCAGAATCCCGGCAAGCGCATTCGGGTGTCGAGGTACCGGGACATTACCGTCGAAGAGAGAATTCTTTCGTAACGTTCCTGCAGCGGAGCAGGCGTGATCTCTGGCGTGAAGCCCGTATGAGGTGCCCGCGCCGATGAACGAATGCCGTCGGGATGCGACGGTTCGGGCGGCCGGCCTAGACCCGCGAAGAGTTTATTGCGCGATTATCTTGTGAGTTTTGACACATACCTGCAACGCGATTATGGGCAACGTGAGGAGTGTCCATTTCAAGGTAGTAACGGGTTCTATGAATTGGGTTAGTTCTTGAAATACTTGTCAAGTTCCTCGAAGAATTCTACATAGAGCCGAGGCCGTTCGTCGATACTGATTGGAACCAGATGAGGCTGAGAGCGTTCCGATGAGACGTTCATGTGCCAGTCTGGGGTCACTCGCCTTCGTTTCCCTGCCTGCAATATAACCACGGTAATTTGGTAGCCTACGGTCGCGCTGCTGCCCGGCGTCGTGCTGCCGATGCGGCTCTTGACGATCCCATCGGTCTCATTAGCTTCCGCCATGCCCATTGGGTACTCAGCCACACGAGCATGCACGGCATTGAACACCCGTTCATACGGCAGGTCATAAAGACGCGAGGAATAGTATTTTTTGTCTATTGGGGGCGGTTGAGCGCAGCTCGTCGTGGAAAACAGCGTCATGATCATCATGCACCCCATGAATAATCTAGAAAGTATATGCATGTGGATCAACGCCATTTGATAATACTCAACTGTTCTGACAAACCAATGTACCACCTGTCGACACTCCAGCGATCAAACAAAACCCCCTAAGCCTTGAGACTCCAGGGGCGCATGAGCCAATGACGGTTGCTATATGGCACTGAGGAGGCCACCGACCATACTTTGTCCATGCAAGTCTCGATCACGTGGGAAGAAACAGCGAAGCCTGATTGGTGCTGGCGGGGACAACTCCTAAGAGTCGTCTTGCGATCACCTCTTCTCTCTCTTGCCAACCTATCTTATATTCCGACTACTCATACTGTGTCTCTGGCTGCTGCATTCAGACCGCGAGCTCCTAGCTGCTGAGCTAAATGTATCCGTCATCTCTGTCCTGGATGGTGACACTATTGAAGTCGTGCATGACCGGAAAGCCCAAAGGATTCGTCTCCACGGCATCGATTGCCCCGAGAAAGGCCAGCCGTTCTGGACGGTCGCGAAGTGGGCTTTGTCTGCCTTAGTATTATTTGGTCGAACGGTGACGATTCAGCGTCACGACACGGATCGTTATAAGCGGGTGGTGGCCGATATCGTCCTCGCGGACGCCACGAATGTGAACCAGAAACTGGTCAAAGACGGGTGGTGCTGGTGGTACCGAACGTACGCCCCGGATGACATGGTTCTTGAAGGGTTCGAGGCAGAGGCACGAGAAGCCAAACGAGGGCTATGGATTGATCCGCGGCCTATACCGCCATGGGAGTGGCGGAAGCCAGGAAAACGATCCAGAATTCAAATGATCCCTTGACTCTTCGCAGGTTGGAGAAGGATTGTCAGGTAGCGGTATCGTGCACGTACAGCAGACTGATTGGATGCGAAATGCATCAGAATAATTCTGATTCACGAAGGAGGTTTCGTATGATTCGTATTCTATGCGCTCTGCCCTTTGCCCTTCTGATAGGTGCCATGGTGGCCGGCTGCGCCGATGATTCATATTCGAGTCGACCACGACCGGCGCCTGGCTACGACAACGTCAATATGGGATCGCCGCAGCCGGGCCAACAACATCGGGACGACGAACCTCCGCCGGCTTCGCAACGCGATCCTTATAGCCGTAGCCATCCTGGATACTATTAGCAGGAAGCCTTTGAGAGGATAAACCTGACCTTTCACGCTGCCTCTGTTGCCTCCGATGAATGCTGGGGTACTGGTAAGTTTGAACCCTGAAAGGTTGGCGAAAGGCCAAAAGCTGTGGCATGATGAGGCCATGTTACAGCCAAAACGAAAGGCCACCATGAAGCCCGTGCCAAAGGAAAAGAAGCTGCCCTCCAAGAATCCATCTGACCCCATGAAGCTTGCAAGGTCAGTGGTAGAACCCCTCAGACCAAAGCGCAAACGTAAGGCTGCTAAGAAGTAGAATCAACCCGAAAAAAGGTCTTGCTGATCTCCAAACCTTTTGGTGGAGGTTTATAGGGTTCTATCCCCGATTGAGTATCTGTTCGACCTCTTCCCGTCGGATCTTGAAGGGCCGCATCTTGAGGATCGTGGTGATCTTGCCCTCTTGGACCCAGTGATAAACTGTCTGCTTCGAGACGTGGCCGATCTTGGCGACCTCGGACGGCCAAAACCAGATTCGGTTGGTGTCGAGGAGGTTCATCGGTGGGCGCCCATGTCACGTGGGTTGTCAGGACTCATCGGGCCTCATTCTCTTCTCGTTCCAATTCCAAAGAAGCTAACACGATCTCTTCAAGTCTAGATCCACCAAGATTCACGTCCGTCTTGGTTTTTGTTAACTCCCCATAGAGCTCGATCAAGCGATCGGCTGCGGCCATGCGGGTGTGGTGATCGGGGAAGGGTTCACCGGTCTCCGGATCTTTCGGGATCTGGGCATCCTCAAGCTGGGTCGAGCCACTCTCAACCGCTTGTTCGCCCCCCTTCCGCTTTCTTCACCCCCAAGTATTCCGTCTTGTGCTTGAACCTTTCGAGCAGCTTAATCTCGTTGTCTCCCAGTTCAGCGACCGGAATGGGATTCCCGAACTTATCGAACAGCTTTCGAGCGTCCGCGGCTCAGCCCGTCCTTGATCCACTGCTCGCGGGTGAGTTGGACTTCGGCGATCACGGGTGTCATGAGTTCTTTGAGTCTTAGGGCAATCTCAGGGTTCTTCATCAATTTCGAAGATTCGACATCCATAGCGGCTCGACTCATTTTCTTTGACGTTGAACGCGGCCTTATACGCTTTAATCTGTGTGGCCTTCGGCTTGATCATTTCCGGGCAGAACCGCTCCCGCTTAGCCGTCAACATTCTGATGTTCCTTCGTCTGCACAGTCTCATCGATCGCTCTTGTGACATGAGCCAGCTCCTCACTGCTGCAGTACTCGACCAACAGATGCCGGCCAATCAGATCCGGCAAGCTGGAGCAGTGTTTCAGCCGATCATGCCCTGACACAGACCCGCATGGGGCAAATTTGGCGCCTGTGAGGAGATCGCCGAGCTTTTCGGGGGATGATGGCACCGTACTGCAAGGCCACGCTCGTCAGGCGGGCACTCACGTCGTAAAGACCGATGAGCTCTGGGGTACAGTCAGGACCTTTCACTCGAAAGAAGATTTCGGCCGGGGAGAGATCGTCGTGGACGGAGATATCGAGCGTCCTCTGGTTCGCTATGCGGACCTTCCGAGTGATGTGGCTATGACGAGGGGCAAGTTCGAGCCGGTGGTTCATGCCGCCTCCACCAGAAGCTCGATTATGAAGCTTAGCGGACGGTCAGGAGTTGCTCCCCTGTCTGACGGGACCCGTTGGGGACACCAGACCTTTCAATGTGGACTTAAGCCGTTGAAAAATCGATTCACTGCCACTTCTCCTTCGAAGCGATAGACCTTCTCCCGGTCTCTGATCTCGCGCCAACTCGAACCCGGTTCGGCAACAGTTTCCGAAGAATCTGTCTCGTCTGGGCAGGTTTGAAAACCCGCGCAGGGACGATGAGACGCAGTAGGTCTGGATCTTTGGGACAGGGAAAGGTCGCCCGCTGCATGTACCAGGCGTGAAACCAGATCACTGAGAGGTGACTGCTAACGATCGACCCCAGCTTGTTGGTGGCAGTGACTCTTCTCTTCGGTCGCCTCCCCATACTCCCTGTCCTCTCCAGGTCCTCTTGAGGCATGAAGGAAGACCCGCCGTGGGGATGTACATAGAGAGAGGGGAACGACCCAATCAGTTTCCTGAATCACAAAACCCGCTCTGCACAGTACTATCCAGTAAAGCGGCCCCTCCATAGGGGAATACCCAAGCAATCCGTTCCAGTGCATCCTACTGCGAGCAGGAACACAGGAGGACAGCATGAACGGACCACGATGTGTTTTGGCAATTGGAATCGTAGTAGCAGGCTGGATGGCGACGGGATGCGCGACCGTCGCCAACGGGCCGAATCAAGACCTGACCGTGACGAGTCAGCCGGAGGCGTTGTGCGTCAAGATCAACGGTGACTCGTATGGAGCCACGCCGGTGGTCGCATCCCTACCACGAGGAAAAACCTATGTCGTTGAAGTCGCGAAAGACCGGTATCATCCCTACCAATTGACGGTCGTGCCGACAGCGAGCGGGATGATCTGGGGCAACCTTCTCTTTGGTGGATTGATTGGAATGGCCGTGGATAGCACCTCAGGGGCAGGCTATAACCATTCGCCTGATCGAGTGCATGCCTACTTTGCGGTGCCGATTCAGGAAGACTCGCTGCGTCCGGTATGCCCGGAGTCGATCCTCGTGCTGGAAGCCCGACGGAAGGCAGCGGAGAAAATCGTCTACATGAAATCGGGACTGACGCCGTATGACCAGCCCATGGGACATTGACACTATGAGGTGGCAAACAATCGGAGGTGTGCTGATCACAATGGCAGTCCTAGAGGGCTGTGGGGCTCGATTACTGATGCCGCGTGAGTATCGAATTTCTCCATCGCCGGTAGTCATTCCGCACCACCCAGAGACAGCCACCGTGGTCTTTCTCTGGCCCAATCGCTTCGCGGACCCAAACACCATTGCGGTCTATCAGGATGACACAATCATTGGGGCGATACGGGGAAACACAGCCTTTGCTCGTGAGGTTTTGCCGGGTCGCCATCGCTTCACAGTGTATCAGGGGTTGGGGGACATCGATAACCGTTGGCTGGACATCATCGTACAGGCGGGCCAGACAATCTACATTCAGTATACAGGGGGACCGACTGGGTATGTACATTTCTATTTGGCTGTGGTCCCGCCAGAAGTGGCGATGCTCTACCTGTCAAAACTCTCGACAATTGAATTGACGAAGCAAGACACGACACCGTTGCCGACTGTCGAGGAACTGAAGTCGATGCTTATGTCACCGGATGAGGCGCGGCGGGTCGATGTGAATTAAGTGAATTAAGCCGCGCAGTAGGGTTATTGGGGCATGCGGGTGAGTCGTATCATTCAGAGTGTAGGTTGGCTTCGGCGGTCAGTCCCCAACAGTGAAATCCGCCAACCGGAGGCCTTAGTTAGAGATTCTTGACCGCATGTTCGCCCTTATCAATCGGACCGCTAGTGATTCCCCCAATGGGGTAAGGAACACTTTCTATTGTTGTGGCATCTTGATAGACTACGACTGTTTCATCGCGTCAGGCCTCGCATGAAACGCGCGCAAGACGGCCTATTACCGATGTTGTTCCTACCGAGACCGTGATTGGAAGTTTAGCCTCAGTCCCATTACGCCGTACCATCCTTAGGTCGCGTCTTCCTTTTTGCGAAATCCTCTCGCGTCATGGACAATGTCATCATCACAGGAGGACCCCAAGATGGGTTCAAAGCTTTACGTCGGTGGGTTGCCGTATTCGGCGACCGAGCAGCAATTGACCGAAACGTTCGGGGCGCATGGCACGGTGGCCTCGGCAAAGATCATTTCGGATAAATTCACGGGACAGTCGCGTGGATTTGGCTTCGTGGAGATGTCCTCGGATGCTGAAGCGCAAGCCGCGATCACAGCGTTGAATGGCACAGAGATGGGTGGCCGCACCTTAACGGTCAATGAAGCGAAACCACAGGAGCCGCGTTCTGGCGGCGGTGGTGGTGGATTCGGTGGTGGCGGCGGTGGAAAGCGCGATCGCTGGTAAACGGCTCGCACTGATCAAGACGCTAAAGGATCTCCGGCCCAGACCTCTGCTCTACAAGGGCATTACGCGGCGCGGGCCGGAAGTTCTCCTGAAAACGGGATCACAAATCGGGCCAACGGCAACATTGAAAAGTTTACATTCCGATTGGAGACACCAGTATCATCCCGAATAAACACCCGCTACCATCTCGGTTTGCCATGACGGGCCTGCCTGAATTTACCGAACTAAAAAAATATGGCGCTCGGCTAGCGCTGGCTGCAGGCGATCTTCCACAGACCTTCATTAATGCTGGTTGGTTCGATAGGGAGCCACTGACTCTGGTCCACATAGCCGTCTGCCGGTCGACCAGTTCCCATGTGATGTGAAAATTCAGTGAAGGCAAGCAATCGCACACGTTTGTCTGCACAATGGAATTCTTTGCGGGTCACAGTCGAAAAAAAACGATGAGGCCCCGGTCCGAATCGTCCAAACCCAGCATTCCCTTGCATCCACAGATAGTCCGTCAATTGCCGTAACACAACGACATTTCCATCTCGACTTATAGAGTCAGGATCAACATACACCGTGTGAAGGCTGGGTGTTTGATATGCCTCCTCGATCGGTACCCATCTCGTCTCGACAGATGAGAAGCTGACTCCATCACAAATAAACCAGATACCGACTACGACTCCCGTGATAAGCCTACCCTTCAAACGCATGATTGCATTTCCGGCACAGAAACTTCGACGCAATCGTATCCTTCCATTCAGCCAGCTTCTCGGTATAGGTCTTTGTTTTTAGCCTTCCATACCCAACCCATACTCCCAACAAGCCCGCAGACGAGGCGATCTCTGTTACGGCCATCTCTGCTTCTGAACCTTGAGGGGACCCGATGGTCAGTAAGATGCCAACATACACGGGAACCCCAAGCAGAAATCCCTGAAGATAGGCCCAGGGGACCTTTGGCGGGAGATACGACGTTGGAAAGCCGGTTAACGCTTTTGCAGATGGCGATTGTTCAAGAATGTCCCGGATGCGTTGCGCCTTATCAGTGTTGCAAGTTGGACAGGTACGTTCAACGAACATAGAATCCTCCTTTCTAAGCATTCTCAGTAGCGCACCTCACAACAGATCAAGAGTCAAACTCTCTCGCAGCATAGCCTCCACCGTCACGAGACTCACATGAACTATTTTGGGGAAGCGACGTTTCTGCAAATCACTGTCAAACAGCGGACACGTTGAATTGACATTTTAGGCGGGAAGAAATTCCGGTGCAAGGGGACCTACAGATGAGTAGGTTGTACGGAAGTCACAGCCATAAGGCAGAAAAAATATGGCCCGGAACCCCTGTTGGAGTTCCGGGCCACATCCTCACACCACTCGTACGATCGACTAGTAGACAGATTTAGAACCTGGGCCCACCTGACTGGGGAACGGATCCAGAATCGTCTTCGGCGCGTTGTTCCAGATCACGTCCGCCAGATTCGACATCCGGCTCACGATCTGCGCCGCGACCCCGCCCGCCGCCCCGAACAACCCGCACCAGCCCAACGTCACGAAGCCCCAGTGCAACGGCGCCGCAAACAGCTCATCCACAAACCAGAACGCATGGCCCCACTCGTTCAACCCCACGTTCGGCAGAATGAACATCGGCCCCACCACCGCCGCCACCAACGGGAACGACGTCGCTTGGCTGTACAGCGGCAACCGCGTCTGCGCATACAGATAGCTCGACACACCGCACGTGATGTACAACGGGAACGTCCCGTAGAACGCCACAATGTGGCTCGCCGTGAAGCTCGTGTCCCGGATGATCACTTGGTGCCACGCCGCATCCTGCTCCAACGTGTAGCTGCCCGCGTAGTACACGCCCCAGATGTAGCACACCAACCACCCCATCCAGTAAAAGTACCGCTTCAACTCCAGTTTCGGGTCCAGGTTCGTCAGGTTCCGGTCCCGCGTCACCCAGATCCAGCCGATCGACACGGCAAAGAACACGGCGTTCGCCAGGATGTTGAACCGCCACAGCCCCATCCATACCGAGTCGAACTCCGGCGTCATGGAGTCCAGGCCGTGCGAGTACCCAAACGTCCGCTGGTACAGCACCCAAAACACGCCGATCCCCAGCATCGCCAACCAGCCGATCTT